>JBDTFL010000468.1:0-11732 GCA_039937955.1 Polyangiaceae bacterium
CAAATACCTTCGTCGGGTCGAACCGGCGGAACATTGCCCCCGCCGAATGCGCTCTTGGCGACGTCGGATCCGAGCGCCGAGACGAAGATGGAAGGTCGCGTTGCTCCGACCGACGGCGCGCTCGGCATTCCAGAAATTCCGAAGCGCGAGCAAACGCCGTTCGACGTCGACAACGCGAGGGCCTGGGAACCGAAGGCCGACAAATTCGCGGACATCCAGGACACGCCCGCCGAGGATCACGAGGACGAAGAAGACGACAACGAAGAAGGCGACGACTTCGACGACGGTGAAGAAGGGGATGACGAGGACGACGACGAGTCGGATGACGATGCTGACGATGACGATGATGACGATGACGATGACGAAGGTGACGATCAGCACGGTCATCGCGGCGACGATTTCGACACGACCCTCGACACCATCGAGAGCACCAGTCGCCCGAGCTCGGTTCGCCCTCCGGACGACCAAACATCGCCGTCGCAATTTCGTCAGCAACAACAACGCGATTTCAATCGCAAGCTCGTCGCGTTTTTACTCGTATTTTTAGGGGCAATCGCGGTGTTTGCGCTCGTGAAATGGCAAAACGGAAAGGCGCATCCGGACACGTCCCAACCGATTGCAACGAGCACGACGCCAACCGCAGCACCAACACCGACATCATCTGCGCCCGCATTGCCGACGTTCGCTGCAACCGACACGACCGCAGCTCCGACCGACACCGCGAGTGCCAGCGCAGGTCCGATCGCGACGACGCCTCCGACGAGCACCGCTCCGATCGCGACCCACACGCCGACGGTCCATACGGCGGCACCGGTGACCACGGAGACGTCGCCGGTTTCGACCGACACCACCTCGACGCCGCCCCTCACGATCGATCCAAACTCCGCTGCGCAAAGCGTCGCACTTGCGGGGCAGGCCCAGGCCGCGCTCGAAAAAGGGCAGACGGGTCTGGCCATCTCGCTCGCGAGAAAAGCGACCGATCGCGATCCGCGAAATGCCGAGGCTTGGCTCATTCTCGGTGCTGCGCAAGAGACCGCAGGAAGTCACACGCAAGCGCGCGCTGCATACACGTCGTGCGCGAAACGCGCCGAGGGCGTGCGGGTCAGTGAGTGCCGAGCGTTGCTCGAATGAGAAGAGGCCTCAGGTTTTTCGAATGCGCGGATCAAGGGTAAAATAAGCTGCATCCGCGATCAGATTCGCAAGCACGATCGCGCACGAAGTGACGATGACAGTACCCATCACCACCGGTCCGTCGCGATCGACGAGCGCGGTCACGCTGAGCGCGCCGAGACCGGGCCAGCGAAAAAGAGATTCAGTCACGATGGCGCCGCCGACCAACGCGCCGAGATCGAGCGCCACCACGGTAGCGAGCGGCATGAGCGCATTGCGTAGCGCATGTACGAGCACGATCCGAAATGTGCCGGCGCCCTTCGCGCGAGCCGTGCGCACGTAGTCTTCTTGCATGAGCACGATCATCTCGTCGCGAATGAGACGCGTGTAGTACGCAGCGCCGAAAATTCCGAGCGTGAGCGCGGGGAGCACAACCGACTTCGCGTGCTCGGCGAACGTGCTGCCGAAACCGTCGAGGGGAAGCCAACGCAGCTTGTGACCAAACACGAATTGCAAAATCAAACCGAGCACGAACGTGGGCGCGCTCACGCCGAGCAAGCTTGCAGCAACGACCGTGGTGTCGAGCGCACGTCCTTTACGAAGCGCTGCGATCACCCCAGAAAACAAGCCGATCGTGAGCTGCACGAAGACTGCGCAAAGAGCGAGCGCAACGGTGCGCGGAAGCCGTTCTCCTAGAATGGTGGCAACTGGACGGCGCTGCTCGTAGCTGCGACCGAGGTCGAAGTGCAGCACGCCGAGTGAGACGCATCCGGCGTGCGTCTTCGGATCCTCGTTCGCGTTTGCGCGTGGCGCGAGATGCACGAGGCGTCGCATGAAGATCGCGTAACGCGTCCACACGGGTCGATCGAGTCCGAGCTGCGTGCGAATGCGATCGACGTCGGCCGGTCGGGCTTGCGCGCCTGCCACCATGCGCGCCGGATCCGAAGGCAGAACCGACTCAACGAAAAACGTGATCGACACCACCGACCACACCACGAACATGGCCCAGGCGAAGCGTCCTAGAAAATATTTCATCGGTCGCTCTTCTCGCGGGTAGTGAACAGCGAGCCGAATGAAACTTCCGAGATCACCGATCGCCTGGAAATCGCCGCGGTTGCGCGATCGAGCCAGGTGTTCTGAATGTCCCAAACCCACGTCGCGTGTGGCGCGAGCCCGTGCACGTAAGGTTGGTGAACGTCGAACCAACGATAGCTGTGAGTGAACGCCCACGGTGCGTCGTCGCGCAAGATCGCCTCCGCGTGGTCGTAAGACGCTTGCCGTTTTTGCGGGTCGAGCTCGTGATGCGCTTTGTCGAGTAGGTCGTCGAGCTCGGGATTTTTGTAGAACGACGTGTTGCCGGTGTCTTCCTCGTTGATCGATCGCGACAAGAAGAGCGACTCGTAAAAATCGCTCGCGTCGGGATAATCCTGACTCCAACCTTGCGGCGAAATTGCCGACACGTGCCGGCGATGCGTTGTCGACAAGTACGTCGCGAAGCTCACGATCTTGATGTCGATCCGAATTCCGATTTTCGCCAAATCTTGCTGCACCGCTTGGGCGGCAAACTCTGAAAAGCCTTGTTTATAAGCGGTATACGAGATGCGGTGCGGGTAACCGCCTTCACCCGTTTTCGGATCATACGGATAACCAGCGCGCTTCATGTGCTCGAGCGCCGCCTGGTAATCGTAGGTTTGCGTCGGGACGTTCGCGTTGAAGCCCGGCACGTCGGGCGGAACCGGATGCGCGCTTACGATGACGTTCGCCGCGCGGAGCAATCTCAAGTGATCGCGGTCGATCGCGGCCGCGACTGCACGGCGCACCTCGACGTTGTCGAACGGCGCCATCTCGGTGTTCATGCTCTCGCCGTGGATCTCGCGCGCGGGCTCGTACGCGCCTAGGGCTTTCCAGCGCGGGTCGGCGAGAAAACGAACGGTGTCGGCTTGCGTGAGATCGCGAATCGCGTCGATTTCGCCGGACTCGAATTTGAAACGCTCCGTGACGATGTTCACGTTGTAGAGGAACGTGACCGCATCGAGCCGCGGCATGTCCGGCTTGAAGTAAGCGTCGTGGCGAACGAGCGTGAGACTGCGTCCGCGATCCCAACCGCCCGGCAAGAGCTTGAACGGACCGGTGCCACACGGCGCCCAGCTGTCCGAGTAGCGATCACCGCCGCTCTTGCAAACCGGACGCAGCGCGTGGAGCGCGAGCAACGGAAGAAACGTCGCATCGGAGCGAAGTAGATGAAACGTGACGACGTAGCGCCCGTCGACCGTCACGCCCGAGATATGCTCGGATTTCCTTTGAGTATATTCAATGACGCCCGCGATGTTCTCGAAGAAGCTGCCGACTGGATTGGGGCTGTCGGGGTGAAGTGAACGCTCGACGGACCTCTTCACGTCGTCCGCCGTGAGCTCGTCACCGTCATGAAAGCGGACGCCGGTGCGCAGCGTGAACGTGTACGCGAGACCGTCTTCCGATCGATCAATCTTCTCTGCAAGGTCGGTAAAAACAGCTCCTTTCGCATCGAAGTCGACCAAGCCCGAAAATAAAAGCTGCACTGCTTCGTCGCCGAGTTGATCGGAAGACGCGGCTGGATCGAGTGTGCGAATGTCGCCGAAATTTCCGAGTCGCAGCGTTCCACCGCGCACGGGCGCAGCCTCCGACGCATTGCCGTGCGGCAAAGGGTCGGCGAGCGGATCACTGCAACCCGTTCCACTCAGTAGAACGAGCAACGCAGCTCCGGTCAGCTTACTCGCGTGGGTCGAGCGCATCGCGCAGCCCTTCTCCGAGCAGGTTGAATCCGAACACGGCGATCAAGATTGCGACTCCCGGTGCAATGACCAGCCACGGTGCAGCCGCGTAATAGTCTTGGCCTTCGAACAGCATGTGACCCCACGTCGGCGTGGGCGGTGAGATTCCGACGCCGAGATAACTGAGCACGCTTTCGGCGAGGATCATCTGCGCGACCGACACGGTCGAGACGACGATGAGCGGTCCGGCGATATTCGGCAAAATGTGTCGGAACAAAATTCGCGTGGTGCCGGCTCCAAGCCCGCGCGCGGCGAGGATGAAGTCCCGTGAGCGAATCTGCATGGTTTTTGCTCGAACGAGACGTGCGGTGCCAAGCCAGCCAGTGAGCCCGAGCACCAGCAAGATCGATCCGACGCTGGTGCGATCGACAGCGGAGCCAACTGCCATGACCAAAAGCAAAAATGGAAAGGAGAGCCCGATGTCGACGAGACGCATCAGCGCGATGTCGAAATTCATATCGACACCAGCCGTCAAGAAGCGAATCTGCGACTTGATGGCGACGACAGAAATCACGATCCCGAAGAGCGAGCCGACGATGGCGAGCGTCGAATGTCCGCCGACCGCGAGCGCGAGACCTCCTGCTAGAGCGATGGGCAGGGGCCACGGGATCACGAAGCCCGATCTGCCTTCGTTGTATCCTGCAACGATTCCAACGGCAGCGCCGAGCGCGCTGGCAATGGCGGTTGCGCTCACGCCGATCAAAAGTGAGAGCCGCGCGCCGAACGCGAGACGCACGAATTCATCGCGAAAAATGCGGTCTGCGCCGAACCAAAACGCGCTGCTCGGCCCAACCGGCGTTCCGGTGTCGGGCCGCACGCCGTTCGTGAAATCGCTGATCATCGGGTCGTGCGACGATAAAAGCGGCGCGAGCCACGCGAACGCAACGAGAAACAAAACGAGCGCGGCTCCGAGCACGGCGCTCCGATTTCGTCGAAAGCGAGTCGTCCAAAGCGGAGCTGCGTGCGGGCGTCCAGCTTGAGGGCCGGCAACGGATTCGCGGTTCACGGGATATCTCGTCGTCCACGCGGCGGTCGTGACTTCGCGCGGCCTTGATTGCCGCTCGTCAAAAATTCGTGCGCGATCTTCGCGAAGGCGACCGGCAGCTCTTCGTGCGGCGAATGTCCGGAGTCTAGAATTTCGAGACGCGCATGCGGAAGCTCGCGCGACAAACGTCGGCCATGCGAGACCGGTAGCAGTCGATCATTGCGACCCCAAACCACCAACGCCGGAGCATGCACGCGCGGCAAGAGCGCGACGAGCGTCCGTGTGTCGGCGAGAGATTGCAGCGTCGCGTAGGCAGCTTCGCGAGCGGCCGGCGCATTGAAGGCGTCGAACAACATGTCGATGCGCGCTGCTGAGACGGCACTGCTCGCCGCGTAGTTTCTACGCTGGAAAAATGCCCCAAAAATACCGCGACCCGAGAGTTGCTTGAACGCAACGGGACCGAGCACCGGCGTTCCCGCGAGGCGCGTGTACAGATCTGGTTTGTGCGGATAGACGATCGGATCGACGAGCACGAGACGCTCGACCATCGCCGGATGACGCGCCGCCATCGTCAATGCAACAGCGCCGCCGAGATCGTGGCCGCATACGAGGACGCGTCCGAGCTCGAGTGAGGCGACCAAATCGGCGAGGGATTCTGCGAACGCATCGACGTTGTACGGATAGCGTGCAGCCGGCGGTTTTTCGCTCTCGCCGAAGCCGGGCAGGTCGGGGGCGAGCGTCCGAAAATGCGCGGACAGACCATCCACCGCGTCGTCCCAAACCGAGTGACTTCCGAGATAGCCGTGCACGAGGAGGAGCGGCGGCCCGTCACCGGTCTCGACGAATCGAACGCGTGCGCCGCGCGCCGCAACGTCGCGAGTGAAGATCGATCGTCGCCGCGATTCATCGGCGATTTCTTCGATCGCCGTGGTTTCCGGCTCCGTGCGCGACGTCATGCGCGGAACGATAACGGAGTCTGTTGCGCGATCCAATTCCAGCTCTTTTCTCGTTGCGCGCTCCTGCTGTGACGCGTCACGAGTCACGTCGCACTGTGGCATACATGGAACACATGGACCCCGATCAACTCCATGTTTTTCTTGGGATTCTCGGTCAGCCTCTGCGCAACAGAAACGTCACATGGCTATGACATTCTCTGTCACACCATCCACCTAACTGCGCGAAACGTTTCCATGATGGAACACTCGCGAAAAAAAGCGTGCGACGTCGTTGACCGTATTCTTTTCAATAGAATACATTCGCGAGCGTTCCGGTGACATGGGGGATTTGTGACCTGAGTCAACGGGCAAGGGGCGACGAACGGGCAGTCGACGCGCGTCACGAAGTGAACGGCAATACGCTCACGATTTGCGCGCATCCGGCGCCGGACAGGACATGACGAAACACCAGTTGTCCGACGACGAGCTCGCAAGAATCGAACGGGATCATCCGCAAGGACTCCCGTCAGTTCAAATCGTAAATCTCCTGGTTAAAAAGGGGATTTCATTCACGGAAAGCACTCTTCGAAAATACGTGCAGCTCGGTTTGCTCCCCCGGAGCAGACGCGTCGGGATGAAGGGGAAGCACAAGGGGTCGCAGGGTTTGTATCCCTCGACCGTAGTACGTCAGGTGCAGCGTCTGAAGATGATGATGGAGACGCACACCATCGAAGAGATTCAACGTGATTTTTTCTTCATTCGAGGAGATGTCGAATCTCTCGAATCTTCGCTTGAAAAGATTTTCGCCGCGCTCTCAGCAGCAACGCGTGCTCGCTCAAAAGGCGACGCGTCGCGCGCAAACGATCCGGCGGATCGTCACCGTAAAGAAGTAATCCAGCGGGATTTAGCGGAAATGCGGGCTTTAGCGGCCGAGCTCGTAGCAAAAGTGATCGCTCTGGAGACGCGCATGTCGATGACGGCGCGTCTGCAAAAGGAAGCGGTCTAGCGACCGACGTAAAAGTTTTTTCTTCTGAGTAGAGCGTTCGAGGCTCTCAGAAGATGGAGTGGATGTGCTCCATGTGGGCGAGGCGGCCGACATGAGAGACGTGGGATACGTGTGCGCGTGAGCGGGAGGAATCCGATGGAAGCCAAGATCGTCGTTGCCGAAGAGTCAGAGGAAACCGTCGAGGTCGGACAGGTCGGTGAAACCGAAGGAGCGCTTGCGCTCGCAGCGGACGAATCGACTCTCGAGCCCGCGGTCACCCGCGAGCAGCGCCGATCCCGTCGCAAGCGCGCAGTTCGCGCTCGCACGATCAGCGTAAAACGCATGACGAAGCGCGAGCTCGAGCTCGGTCGTCTGCTTTATCCGGAGGTCGAGGTCGAGAAGCCGAGGCTCCGCGAAGAGTGCGTGAACGGTGCGCGTCCGTGCCCGTTCGTTTCGTGCAAGCACCATCTCTTCTTGGATGTGTCGGCCCGCACCGGTGCAATCAAGCTGAATTTCCCCGATTTGGAAGTTTGGGACATGAACGAAACCTGTGCGCTCGACGTCGCAGATCGTGGAGGCACGACGCTCGAAGAGGTCGGCGCGATCATGAATCTGACGCGCGAACGAATTCGTCAGGTCGAGGTCAAAGGGCTCGCGAAGCTCGAAGCACTCCAGGAAATGGAATCGCTCCGCGACTACGTCGACGAAGGTCCGGTCGGAAAGCGCCGTCTGCCGGTGCTCGCCACGAAACGAGATGAAGAAGAAGACGTTTCGGACGAAGACGAGGATGACGATGAGGACGACATCATCACGAGCAAGAGCTCGAGCGACGACAAAGACTCCGAGGCCGACAAGGTCGCTCCGGAATTCGATGTCGAAGCTTTCGCCAGCTCCGATCTCGATTGACGTAAGTCTTTCGATAAGTGTAGAACACACCTACTTCGCTTCGTTTGAAGCGATATCTTGAGTAGATTCTCTTGAAGCGATTTTGATGCGAGAAGGGCTCCGTTCGCGCGGGGCCTTTTTTCGTTTTGTCGGTGCTCAGTACCGGTAGCCGACCATGAACGTTGGCCCATACGTCGTGGCGTGCGAGTCGTTTTGCTCGAGGTAGCTGTCGACGTTGAAACGAATCCCGCCGTAAAATGCGTGTGGCGGCGTCGGTCGACCGTCGTTTCGGAGGACGTCGTATTGGACGATGTCGACAGTGAGCTGTCCGACGCCTCCGAAGCTGAGGTCGTAGAGCGGATGGTCCGGCGTCGTGACTCGTGCAATCTGCAAATAACCGAGGCTGGGACCCAAGCCGAACCGCAGTCTATTGAAACGAAATTCGAACATCGGTGTGAGATGCCAGTTCCACGTAGTGAGGCCAAATTCGGTTTTCCCGTAGAGCAAATCGGTGGTGAGCAAGATCGCGCCAGGCCTGAGCTCGACGCCTCCCGTCGCGGTGATCTCGCCGCCCCAAAAATGCGATCCATAGAGCGCGCGATAGGCGAGCCCACCGTCGAGTCTGGCCGTGAAACGAGGTAGGAATCTCGGCGAGTTGTCCGGGACGCTCGAGACGTCGTCGGCGCTCGCGACGCGAGAAAAACCGACGATCGCGAGTACGGCGAAAAACGATGTGAGCGCTTTCATTCGCACACCCGCGGCGGAATCTGCGAGCCGCCGTCCGGGTCTTGGACATAAGTACCGAGCCCCGCGACGCGCGAGCAAAGTCCCGATTCCAAAATCTGATCGCAGCTTTTGTCCTCGATGCACTTGCTGTCGTCGACCCCAAGGCTCGGATAGGTCGAGCCGCCGCCGCAGCCCTCCGCGTATTCGCATGAGACGCGCGTAGGATCGAAGCTCCCCGGACAACAGCCCTTCAGATGACTGACAGCTTGCTCGCACTCGAATTGATCTTCTCGAAGATCGCTCGACCCCATCAGAAGAGGCGTGAGCAAGACGAGCACCGCGAGCGTTCCGATCGATGCGCGTTTGAGGATCATGTCGATGCAGTCTGCAAATGAGGCGCCGCCACAACAAGCCGCAATTTGAAGGCTATTTCGTATTTCTTGCGTCAGGCTCGGTGTGGCGTACGAGCAACACCGTCGTCCATTGACCGCATTTGCGCCCGCGGTTACCCGTGCGCGTATGACCGTTCGCGTGGCCCTGGTTTCGGTGTCCGATAAAACGAATCTCATCCCGTTTGCACGAGCGCTCGTCGCCAAAGGGATCTCGCTCCTCTCTAGTGGAGGAACGGCGAAGGCGCTTTCGGCGGAAGGAATTCCGGTCGAAACGGTGGAGGCGTACACCGGCTCGCCGGAGGTCATGGATGGTCGCGTGAAGACGCTGCACCCGCGGGTGCACGGCGGAATTCTTTCGCGCGGTGAAAAGGACAAAGGCGATCTCGAGCGGCTCGGAGCGAAGCCCATCGACCTCGTGATCGTGAACCTCTATCCATTCGAGAAAGTGGCGTCCAACGCCGCGTCATCCCACGCAGATATCGTGGAGAACATCGACATCGGCGGACCATCGATGGTGCGGTCAGCGGCGAAGAATCACGCGCGCGTCACGGTGGTTTGCGATCCCGCCGACTACGACGCGGTGCTCGCGGAAATTCAAGCAACCGGCGAGGTGAAACAAGAGACACGCTCGCTGCTCGCGGCCAAGGCCTTCGCACACACGGCGGCGTACGACGCAGCCATCAGCGGTTATCTCTCTGGAAAAGGGGCGGGCGACGAGACCGACGAAAAAGCCAAGTCGTCTCGCGAGGCTTTCCCGCAATACCTCACGCTTCCGTTCGAGCGCGCGTACCCGTTTCGCTATGGCGAGAACCCGCATCAGTCGGGCGCCTTTTATATTGAAAAGAACGCACCGGCCGGCTCACTCGCGCGCGCTGAAAGCCTCGGCACCGGCGGCAAAGAGCTCAGCTTCAATAACTTGGTCGACGTCGATGCGGCGCTCGACGCCGTTCGCGAGCTCGATCGCACCGCTGCGGTCGTCGTGAAGCACACGAACCCGTGCGGAGTCGCAACCGCTGCAACGCTCGCAGATGCCTATAAAACGGCTCGAGATGCAGATGCGCTCTCGGCTTTTGGTAGCATTGTCGCGCTCAATCGCGAGGTCGACGAAGCCACCGCGAAGCTGCTCATCGAGACATTTTTGGAGTGCGTCGTTGCGCCGTCCTTCGCACCGGCCGCTTTGGAAATCTTGCGCACCAAAAAAAATCTGCGCGTCTTGGCCACCGGCGTGTGGCTCGCAGCCGATCATTCTTCGCTTCAGTATAAACGCGTGGGCGGTGGCATTGCGGCGCAAACCCGCGATGCGACGGGCCGCAACGAAGCAACGAACGGCAAGGTCGTCACGAAGCGCGCACCCACCAAAGAAGAAATGCACGCGCTCGAATTCTCATGGCGCGTCTGCAAGCACGTCAAATCGAACGCCATCGTTTTGTCGCATGCGCACGGCGACGACGCGGTCACGGTCGGAATCGGCGCCGGGCAAATGTCTCGCGTAGTTTCCGTGCAGATTGCATGTGAAAAAGCAGGCGCAAAAGCGAAGGGCAGCGCGCTCGCGTCCGACGCATTTTTCCCGTTTCCCGACGGCATTGAAGCCGCTGCAAAAGCGGGCGTAACGGCCATCGCGCAACCAGGCGGCAGCGTGAAAGATCCGGAGGTGATCGCTGCGGCGGATTCACTCGGCCTCGCGATGGTGATGACGGGGTTCCGCCACTTCCGTCATTAAAGTGCTTCAAAACGAGGCGATTTGCGATCGCAGCCAAACGCGATCTCATATTCACTTCGCTAAAAACTTGTACGCGTTTCGTCGCCTATGACATCGGTGTTGGGCGAGGAGAGGCGCGCGACCTATGCCCGGAGTCACTGAAAGTTGCAGCATCTGCGGCGGCAGTTTCGACATGCAGTTCCGCTATCAGATGGAGGAAAAGGACGGCGCGTTCGCGTTCTACTGCTCCCACGAATGCCACGGCAAAGCACTGCGGGGCGAGGGTGACGGCGGCGTCGTTTGCACGTGCTGCAGCAAACGATTTTCGCTCGAGCTCGTTTCGCAAGTCGTTCGCGTGAGCGGTGAGCGCAACTACGCGTGCTCCGATGCCTGTCGCGCGCAGCTTCTCGCGGAAGCGGGCGGTGCACGACTCGGTGCGATCGCGATCGCCAGCGCAGCAGCGAGCGAGATGGCCATCGCAGCGGAAGAAATCAAATCGTCGCGGACCTTGCCGTCGATTGCACAAACGCCGCAAACTCCGCAAATTCAAGCTCCGATTACGTCGGCGCCGATTGCAGCTGCCGCGCCGTCAGCGAGCATCTCGGCCAGTATCCCGACGAGCATGCCGGCACCGACCACGCTTCGTTCGGTGATGAAGATTCACGGCCCGCGCAAGATCGCCGTCTTCAATCACAAAGGCGGCACCGGCAAAACGACGACGAGCGTCAGCATTGCAGCAGGGCTCGCAGCACGAGGCGCAAAAGTTTTGCTGGTCGACACCGATGCACAAGGCAACGTCGGCGTGTCGCTCGACCTGAAGTCGTCGAGCACTTTGTACCACGTGCTGGTGATGGGAATGCCCGCCGCGCAGGCCGCGGTGAACGTTCGCCCCAATCTCGACGTTCTCGTTTCAAACGAAACATTGGCCGCCGCCGAGCTCTATTTGGCCGGTCGTCAAAATCGCGATCGCATCCTCGCGAATCGCTTGAGCAGCGCGATCGATTCGTACGACATCATCGTTCTCGATTGCTCGCCGTCGCTCTCGCTCATGAACCAAAACGCGTTGGTCTTCGCGGATGGAATCTTGGTTCCGGTGGCTTGCGATTTCTTGAGCTTGGTCGGTGTTCGCCAAGTCATCAAGACGGTGAAGAACGTGAATCAGCTTCTTCATCATCCGGTGCAAATCTTCGGTGTTTTACCCACAT
>JBDTFL010000469.1:0-11322 GCA_039937955.1 Polyangiaceae bacterium
TCTTGGATGGTGCCTCGGAGATCGCGGTTCCCGCCTTCGTCTCCACGCTGTGCATTTGCATCGTTTTCGTACCGGTCGTCTTCATCACCGGCGCCGCCAAATCGCTCTTCGTACCGCTCGCCATGGCGGTCGTCTTCGCGATGCTCACCTCCTATTTCTTGTCGCGCACGCTCGTGCCCACGCTCGTTCGCTATCTGCTCGCCAAAGAGATCGATCACTACGCGCACGAGGGTGAAGGACCGCAGCGCGGATTTTTCGCGGCATTCAATCGCGGCTTCGATCGCGTGCGGAACTTCTACGGCGGTTGGCTCGCGTTCGCGCTTCAGCATCGCCGACTATCCATCGGCGGGTTTCTCGTCTTCGTGGCCGCGTCCTGCGCGCTGTTTCCGATCATCGGTCGTGATTTTTTTCCGAGCGTCGATGCCGGCCTGATCAAGCTCCACGTGCGCGGTCCGCCGGGCACACGCCTCGAAGAAACGGAGCGGAAATTCAGCCAGATCGACGCGACCATTCGCGACGTCATTCCGCCCAATCAGATCGATACGCTGATCGACAACATCGGAACGCCGGTGAGCGGCCTCAATCTTTCGCTCTCGGAAGGCGCGCTCATTTCTGCGGCGGACGGCCAGGTGCTCATCGCGCTGAAAGAGCATCACGCGCCCACGCCGGACTACGTTCGCAAGCTCCGAAAAACACTGAACGAAAAATATCCGGGCATGACGTTCTTCTTTTTGGCGCCGGATATTTCGACGCAAGTCTTGAACTTCGGGATCGCCGCGCCCATCGACGTGCAAGTGGTGGGCGCCATCGGGAATGAAGCCGAGACGTTCAAGGTCGCGCAACTGCTGAGAGACCGAATCGCCATGATTCCGGGGGCCGCCGACGTGCATCTCGCGCAAGTCGTTGATCGTCCGGAGCTCAAAATCGACGTCGATCGCGCGATGGCCGGCCAGCTCGGGCTCAAAGAACAAGACGTCGCGAGCGATCTGCTGGTGTCGCTGGCCTCGAGTGGTCAGTTCAGTCCGGGTTGGTGGCTCGATCCGAAACGCGGCGTGCAATATCTCGTCGCGGTGCAGACGCCGCAGTACGAAATCAACTCCATCGACGCGCTGAACGCGACGCCGATCTCGCGCGGCGCCCAGACGCCGGAGCTGCTCTCCAACATGGCGAGCATCTCGCGCACCACTGGTCCCATCAACATCACGCACTACAACGTTGCGCGCACCTACGACGTACAAGCCAACGTCGACGGCACCGATTTGGGATCAATCGCGACCGGCGTCAAAAAAGTCATCGCCGACACCAAAGGCGAGATGCCGCGCGGCACCACTGTCACCGTCAAAGGACAAGTCGAGAGCATGGAGACCTCGTTTCGCGGCCTCGGCTTCGGTCTCATCTTTTCGATCGTGCTCGTCTACTTGCTGATGGTGGTGAACTTTCAATCGTGGCTCGATCCACTCGTCATTCTCATGGCGCTGCCGGGTGCGTTGTCGGGCATCGCTTGGATGCTTTTTCTCACGCACACCACGCTCAGCGTTCCTTCGCTGATGGGCGCGATCATGTGCGTCGGCGTCGCCACGGCGAACAGCATCCTCGTGGTCACGTTCGCGAACGACCAACGCAAGAATGGATTCGACGCTAAAAAAGCGGCACTTGCTGCAGGTATGACGCGGCTTCGTCCGGTCATCATGACTGCGCTCGCGATGATCATCGGCATGTTGCCGATGTCGCTCGGGCTCGGCGAAGGCGGAGAGCAAAACGCGCCGCTCGGTCGCGCGGTCATCGGCGGGCTCGCGGTGGCGACGCTCTCGACGTTATTTTTCGTGCCCGTCATGTACTCGCTGCTCCGTCGTAAGATGAGAGTCGTCGACGAGATTTGGGAGAACGTGTGAACGAAGAGGAAAATCAAATTCAATCGCAAAGCGAAACACCTCGACACGATTTGGGGTTTGCGCTTCCTGCCCCTGCGACCTTGTCACCGGCGCGCGCGATCGCTGTCGTGGTCGTCGTTCTGGTCCTGCTCGGCGCAGCGTTTCTCATCGTGTATTTGCCGCGTCGTCATGCGCAGGCCGCGCTCGTTGCGGGCACCGACGAGAGCGCGCATTCGGCCATTCGCGTAAACGTCGTGACTCCGAAGGTGATGACGAGCGACCGCGCGTTGCTTTTACCGGGCACCGTGACGCCGCTGCAGTCGACGGTGATTTACTCGCGCGCCGACGGCTATTTGAAGAAGTGGTACGTCGACATTGGCGACAAGGTGAAAGAGGGTCAGCTGCTCGCCGAAATTGAAACGCCCGAGATCGATCAGCAGCTCGCGCAAGGTCGCGCGCAGCTCGTGCAAGCGCAGGCGAGCGTTCTGCAAGCCGCGGCGACCCGCGATTTTTCGAAGGCGAATCTCGCGCGCTACGAAACGCTCACGGGTCAGGGCTTGGCGTCGAAAGAAGATCTCGATCAACGTCGAGCTCAAGCCGCGGTCGACGATGCCAATCTCGGCGTCGCGCACGCGAATGTCGAGGCGATGCAAGCGAACATCAATCGGCTCCAGCAGCTCATCGGATTCGGGCGTGTTACGGCGCCGTTCGCGGGCACCATCACGTCGCGTTCGGTGGACGTCGGAGCGCTTGTCACCGCTGGAAATGCGACGCCGCTCTTCAACCTCGTCGCGATGGATCCGGCGCGTATTTTCATTCAGGTGCCTCAAGACGTTGCGCCGAGTGTTCGCGCCGACGTTCCCGCCGACGTGACGGTGCGTGAATATCCGGGCCGCATTTTCCACGGCAGCGTGGCGCGCGCGGCCGGAGCGCTCGATCCGGAATCACGAACCATGAACACCGAGGTGCGCGCCGCAAATCCCGACGGCGCGCTGTTCGCGGGCATGTACGCGGAAGTCTCGCTCACGTTGCCGAGCCCGCATCAAGTCTACGAGGTGCCGGCCACTGCGCTCTTCAACGACGCCAAAGGATTGCGGCTCGCGATCGTCGACAACGATGGAAAAGTGAAGCTCGTAAAGGTCGTGATGGAGCGCGACGCGGGCTCGACGGTGCAGATTTCGGCGGGGCTGAACGGCAGCGAGCGCGTCGTCAAGCTTGCGAACGCGGGAATTTCGGATGGCACCGTTGTCGATGTCGTTCCGTGAGCGCGCCGACGAAACGTCGTAAATCATAGCTCAAATCGGTCCGCCCTCGTCCGCCGGCAGGTATACTTCGACCATCAACGCAACGATGCGAATGGTGGGTGTGGCGCAGCTGCTTCTTTGGCTCGCCGTGGGGTGCGGCCGGACGACCTCTTCATCGCGTGTGGATGCGGGGTCGCCGCGGGCCGTGGTCGTGCACGTGCCCGCCGCCTTGCGGATCGCACGCGGCCTCGACACTTTGTCGGTCGAGATCGATCCGGCGTCGCGCGCGGACACCGAGATCGCGGTCGATCCGGGAATGGTGCTCGGTGTGGAATCTTCGACCAAGGTGCTCGTGCCGGGCCGTGCGCAAGCGGATCACGAACGCCACGGCTTTACGTCAGGTCCCGACATCGACGTCGGCACCTCGACATGGAGAACCATGCAAGACGGGATTCCTCAACCCGACCGCAGGTACATCGTCGAGATGACGCTCGTGTTGTTCGAGACCGACGTCGCGCCCGATCGCCATTGGGATCCGCACGCGGGGCATTTCAAGGCGCTTCTCACCAGAACGATCCGTCAGGCCGAAGAGTGAGCGAAGCGGTTGCTTGAAATCTCAGACCTCACGATTTCGTGGAGGTCTCTTTTTCTCGCACCGATCGCTTTGGTCTACGCGGCGATAGAATATCGACCGCAGTTTCCAGCAGGTCGATGTCGAATGGCTTGTCGAGCAGGAGCGTCGCGCCGAGCTCGCTTGCGGCCATGCGCACGTCGTCGTCGGCGAATGCCGTCATCAGAATCACGGGCGTCGCCCATCGTGCGCGCTGCAACGTCGCAAGCACGGCGAGCCCGGAATATCCCGGCATCTTGATATCCATCACGATCAAATCCGGCTGCGCAATCGTCCCGTAAATCGCGTCGCGAATGCGATGAAGCATGTCGCGACCGTTCGTGGCTTCGGTGACGTCGTAGCCGCGATGACGAAGCGCTGCACAGACGAGCGTGCGCATTTCATCGTCGTCCTCCGCAACGAAAACGCGAACCGGTTTCGCGACGACGAGACTGCGCTGCGGGTCGAAGCTCGAGAGACTCTTGTTCATGATCGCCTTTCTGCTCGCCGTGATTGTGCGAGCTCGACCATCACAATTGCAGGGGACATGCCGCGCGCGTCGCGACGAAATCCAGCTGATTTTGCGGGCGATCCGAAGATCATGCGCGAGCGCTGTCCCGCTTTGGGACTTCGCACGTGGGCGCAGTCCCGAAGTTCCTCAGCGTGTTACGCGTTGCCGGAGGGCGTGCCGTCGTAGCCACTCAATCGGCGATACAGCGTTTTGCGATCGAGCCCGAGGATCTGCGCAGCGATAGATTTGTTGCCGCCAGCCGCTTCGAGCACGCGAAGAATGTAGCGGCGCTCGACGATCTCGAGCGGAACGAGCTCGGACGGATCGTCGGCGACCACGAGCACGTTGGCGCTTTTGTATTCGTTGATGCGATCCGAGAGATCTTCGGCGCGTATCTCCTCGAAGCGCGCGAGCGCGACCGCACGCTCCATGCAGTTTTGAAGCTCGCGGACGTTGCCGGGCCACGGATACGCAAGCAGCTTTTTTGCGACGGCACCCGAGAGCCCGATGATTTTTTTTCCGCTGCGCGCGGCGAAACGCTCGAGAAAATGTTGCGCCAGCACGAGGATGTCGTTGCCGCGTGCCCGCAGCGGCGGCAGCTCGAGATGCACTACGTTGATGCGATAAAAAAGATCTTCGCGAAAGCGGCCCTCGGCGACGGCGGTCTCGAGGTCGCGATTGGTCGCGGTGACGAGGTTCACGTCGAAAGGAATCTCGGCGGCGCCGCCGACGGGACGCACCGTGCGTGTCTCGAGCGCGCGCAGCAGCTTCGGTTGGACAGTGAGCGGCATCTCGCCGATTTCGTCGAGGAAGAGCGTGCCGCCGCTGGCCTCTACGAAGAGGCCTTTTTTAGGCGTTTTTGCGTCAGTGAACGCGCCACGCACGTGACCGAAAAGCTCGCTCTCGAGAAGCGCTTCGGGCATCGCCGCGCAGTTGATGGCGACGAACGCACCGTTCTTGCGTTTGCTGCTTCGGTGGAGCGCGCGTGCGACGAGCTCTTTGCCGGTGCCGCTTTCGCCGGCGATGAGGACCGTGGCGTCGGACTCCGCGACGCGCGCGATGAGGTCGTAGATTTTTTTCATCGCGTCGCTCGAGCCGAGCATCTCGTCGAAGCGCTGCGTGCTTTGCACGATGGTGCGCAAGCGTCGGACCTCGGTCTCGAGCGCGCGTTGGCGGAGCGCGCGTTCGATGGCGAGCACGAGCTCTTCGATGTCGAATGGCTTGGTGATGAAGTCGAAGGCGCCGGCCCGAATGGTCGCGACTGCGGTCTCGAACGACCCGAACGCGGTCACCAAAATAACGGGAATTGCCGGGTAATTCTCGACGATTTTGCCGCACAGGACGAGGCCGTCCATTCCTTTCATGCGCAGATCGGTGACGACGACGTCGAAGCTTTCTTCGGCCAAAAGCAGGAGCGCCGCGTCGGCGCGAGTGCGGTATGCGGCATCGAATCCGCGCGACGTGAGCTCCGCGTGCAGGAACTCACACATAGTCTCTTCGTCGTCCACGATGAGGATGCGCGCTGCGGTCATTTTCCCGACCTCGGAAGGTACACCGAAAAGGTCGTCCCTTCGCCCGGCGTGCTGGTCACCTCGATCCAACCGCCGTGATCGCGAACGATTCCGTGCGCGACCGAAAGCCCGAGGCCCGTCCCTTCGCCGACGTCTTTGGTCGTGAAGAACGGCTCGAAGACGTGCGCGAGATCTTCAGCGCGAATTCCGGTTCCTTGATCGCTGACCGCCAGACAAACGCAGCTCGCGACCGCTCGACCTTCGTCGTCGTGCTCCTCATGTCCGGGTGGCGGAGCGGCTCGAACGGTGTCGAGCTTCACCACGACTTTTCCGCCGTCGGCAGTGGCATCGACGGCATTGACGACGAGGTTCGTGAGCACTTGCTCGAGCTGACCCGTGTCCGCGAGGAGCGTGCAGGAATGTTCCGCGCCTTCGATAATCAGGGAAATCCCGCGCTTTTTCGACATGGGCTCGAGCAGTCGAACGGTGTCGCTCACGATCTTGCTCGCATCGCTTTCGGATTTTTTTGCGGCTCCCTGCCGCGCGAAGTCGAGGAGCCCGCGAATGATTTTCGTCATGCGCGTCGTTTGTCCGCCGATGATGGTCGCGTTCTCGGTGACGGCCTCCGCCTCCAATTTTCCCGACGCGATCATTTTTGCGCGACCCGAAACGACATTGAGCGGCGTGCCGAGCTCGTGCGCCAATCCCGCAGCGAGCCTTCCTACCGTCGACAAACGATCGGCGTGACGAAGCTGCTCGGTGACTTTGAATCGCGCTTCGGCTTCGTCGATCACGCGTTGTCGCGCATCCGACAAGCGCTCGCACATCGCGTTCATCTCGCGTTCGAGCGCGCCCAGCTCGTCCGATTCGGCCAGCGTCGAAGAAGGGGAGAGGTCGCCGTCGCCGATTCGTTTCGCGCGAGCCCCGAGCGCACCGATCGGCCGACCCAAAAATCGCAGCCCTACGATCGACCCGAGGCCGATCGCAGCGAGCAGCGCCAGCGCCGTCGTCAGCGCCTCACCGCGAATCGCGTCGTGTTTGAGCTGCGCTTCTTGATCGAGTGATCGCGAGAGCTCGATCGCGCCGGCCGGCATGCGATCCTCGGCGATGGGCAAAAATACCGAGACGCGCCCTATGTTGTCGCCATTCGTTTCGCGTTTCACGATCGCGTTTCCGGTTTGCGACGTGCCCTCCGGAATTTTTTCGGCAGGCACCCAAACCACGGTCATTTCCGGCAGATCGTGATCGGCGCGGGCCAGGAGATCGAGCGCGCGCGTCTCGCCCTCGGCGCGCCAAATCTCCGCGAACGTCGGACGCAGCGCGCGGCCCGTCAGCACGAGATCGCTCGAGACTTGCGTCTCGTAGATCGCCACTTCACGCCGCGTCGAACGCACGCCGAGCAAAATCAAGAGCGCGACGAACGGGATCAAAAAGAGGAGCGTAATCTTCCGGGCCAACCTCATTCCGGCATCTTCCTATGTTTGGGCGCGAGTGTTCACTGCAAAGGCACGTCGGGCGGCGTGGTGCCCAGATGCTCGAGATTTCGCAACGCCGTTTTCAGATCATCCACGTCGAACGGCTTGTCGAACACCGCAGCGGCGCCGAGACGCGCCGCTTCCTCGTGAAGCTTCGTCTCGCCGAATGCCGTGATTAAAATGACGGGCGTGGTCCAGCCAGCCTCGCGCAGCGCGGCCAAGATTTGCAGGCCAGAGCAACCCGGCATTCGCACATCCATGATGATCGCGTCCGGCATCACGATCGGCAGCTCGCTCAGAGACGTGAGCGCGTTCATCATTTCGTGACCGTCGGCTGTCGTGTGCACTCGATGACCGTCGGCGCGAAGCTCCGCGTAGAGATAGTGACGCATCTCCGCGTGATCTTCGGCGAGCAAAATGGTCAACGTGCGCGGTGAGCTTGCACGAAGCTCGAAGCGCGAATGAGCCGTATTTTCATGCATGTTCATGAGCTGTCACAAGTCCTTCGCGACGACCTGAACGTCGGCCGTTGCAACGAGGTGATGTTCTTTCTCCGGATAACGGTCATGCAAGCGCACTTGGAACGTGCCGGTTTGCGGCGCAATCAAACGCGCGCTCGTGTCACCGTGATAAACGAACCGCCGTCCGGTCGCGTCCGACTCCTGCGCGTCTGCGGGGAGCAACGTGATCCAATATTGGTTGGCCGCCTGTCCGCCGATCGGCTGGTCGAATCGAATGACCACGTTTTCACCGGCAGTCACCGTCGGCGTCGCAACGCGCATCGTCGGCGGCGCATCGCAAGCAGAGAGCGTCGTTATGAACATGACACAAAATGCCGCGCCCCATTTTGAAATCGACGACATGAAACCTCCTCGTTTCTGGATCGTCGCGACGAACGCGAAGTGCGCTCGCGGGACGTTCCGAAGGTTGGATGAGCACGACGCATGCCCACGGCGGCACGGCGTACACCTTCACGATCACCCTGAAAAATGAGGGCCGTTGTGATCAGCGGGAACACGGAGCATGTCCCAAAAAGGGGCAATGTCCCAAGCTGACCAAGTGGAGCGCAAAAACGACTGCGCCTGCTATCGCCTTTCTATACATGTTCGGTTCTGGAGGGTTGCTCAATGGAGACACAAGCAACGCAGGGCGTGGGTCGAATCGCGAGCGCCCTCAAAGATGCAACGTTCATCGTGGCCGGCATTCTGTCGGCGGGGTTCGGGTTGAAAGGGTTCTTGCTGTCGAGCCATTTCATCGACGGCGGCGTGACCGGCGTGTCGATGTTGCTCGCGAACGTCCTCGGATGGCCGCTCGCTGTCTCCATTCCGATCATCAACATTCCGTTCATTTTTGCGGGCTATCGGCTGGTGGGCCGCGCGTTCGCAGTGAAGAGCGCGCTCGCGATGATCGGGCTCACGCTCTGCCTCGTCTTCGTGCCGTATCCTGACGTCACTCCGGATTTGCTTCTGACCGCAGTGTTCGGCGGCATCTTCATCGGCGCGGGAATCGGCCTCGCGATGCGCGGCGGCGCGGTGCTCGATGGAACCGAGATTGCCGCATTGCTCGTGAGCAATCGCACGCCGCTGCTGAAAGTGAGCGATGTCATTTTGCTTTTGAACCTCGTGATTTTCGGCGTCGCGATCGCTTCGCTCGGCGTCACGCCTGCGCTCTATTCGATCTTGACGTACGTCGCGGCGTCGAAGGCGATCGACTTCATCGTGTCGGGCATCGAGCAATACACCGGCGTGACGATAGTCTCGGATCACAGCGAAGAAATTCGACGCGTCATCACCGAAGGTCTCGGTCGCGGCGTGACGCTGTATCGCGGCAAACGCGGCTTCGGAAGCCGAGGCGAGCGCAACGAGGAGAGCGACATCGTCTTCACGGTCGTCACGCGGCTCGAGCTGCCCAAGCTCCGAAGCGAGATCACGCGCGTCGATCCGCAAGCGTTCGTGATTCAGCATGCGATCGAGGATGCGGCGGGCGGAATGCTGAAACGCCGGCCGCTACACACTTGATTCGAGGACAGAGCGCAATCGTCTTTACGCACCGCGCTCGGACCAAAAACATTAAGGTTAAGCTCAGGTGCTTCTTCGAGGACTGCGCCGTCAATTCTTATCTCCGGCTTGCCGATTGCACCCTTAGTCGGCGTCGACTTTCTTGCGACGCTTAGATCGATCAAACCGCGGAAAATCCTGCAAATTTGCAGCGCCAATTCGCCACGACGCGCAGGAATGCCACGACCAGGATGCCAACCATGACGAGCCTCAGGTCGCGCCGTAGTCTTTCGTCTCTGCTCGTTGCGAGCGGAGTTTTGATCATTACCGCGTGCGGCTCGAGCACGTCGTCGAACGGAAGTCCCGCGACGAGCAACGGCGACGGCGGCAGCCAAGGTTCGACGAGCCCAGCGTGCGCGACGGCTCCGACTGATCTCGCGTCATCGCAGAATCACGAGCACTCGTGCGGGCTCGGTGACGACGCGCGCTCTTTCGTACGCGGTGCACCTTATTCCAAAATCATCATCGAGGTCGGCTCGACCAAGAGCGCGACGCCGAGCCAAGCCGCGATCTCGCATTTGATGTCCGTCATGGGTGACTTGCTGGACAAGCCAGGCGGCGTCACCGTCGTGACCGACGCGCCGGTAGACGACGTGAGCGGCGCATTGAGCATCAGCCAAGTCGCAGCCATGGAGGACGCCTCGCGCGCGCAATATTCGATGGGCGACACGGCGGTCTTCTACTACTTGGTGGTCTCTACCAACTCGACCGACGACAACTCGGCCGGCTCGATCCTCGGCGAAGCGTACCGGCCGTCGGCGATGGTCGTCTTCCAAAAAACCATCGACGCAAATTCCGGCGGGCTCGGACAACCTACGCGCGACGTGGTCGAGAGCACCGTCGTTGCCCACGAATTCGGCCATATTCTCGGTTTGGTGAACACCGGAACGCCGATGCAAACGCCTCACGAGGACTCCGCGCATCCGAAGCACGACGTGAACACTGCGTGCTTGATGTACTGGGCGAACAACTCGAGCGCGGGCCTCGCGAACCTTCTCACGGGTGGAAACGTTCCCGACTACGACGCCAACTGCCGCGCCGATCTGGCGGCGCTGAAGAACTGATCCGAACGCGGAAGGCGGACCGCGGCGGCTTAAGTAGCTAAGAGCTTGAACGACGAGATCCGCGTCGCGAAGCTACTTCGCCTCTGCGTCGAGGGCTCTCAAGCGGAAGAGTCTCCAGACGAAGTAGGCGTCGACGCGCTCGCTCATGACGGCGGGATTTTCGGCACGAAGGCTCTTCGCTTTAGCATAGTGGGGTACAGCCTCCGTGCGGCGTCCTGTTCGAAACAGAGCTTCCGCAACCTCCGAGGAAGCCATGGGCGACTGAGGATGAAGAGCGAGGTTGAGCTCGAGAACGGGAAGCGAACGCCGTGCCTCTCCTCCATCGAGCAAATCCTCGCCGACGTCTCCGAGGTGAGCTTCGTCCATCGTCGGATCTTTCGGATCGGCCGTGACGAGCTTTTTGGCGAGAGAGAGCGCATCAGTCGTTCGACCAGCCTCGAGCAGCTGCAGTGCTTCGAGAGGACTGTCATTGGGCAGACGCATCAGCGTCACGGCTGGCGGTCCCGGAGGCCACGCCGCCGATGTCTGAACCAACGACAAAACAGCTGTCGTTCCATTTGCAAAGTCGAACCGGATGCCGTCGCGGCTGATGAAGCCATTGGCGGTCATGGGCAATAGCTCGAGTGATTTCCGAAACGGTTGTTGCGCCTCCAGGTGATCGCCTTTCACGACGATGAGCACGGATTCTCGTTTTTCTCCCCCGTAGCGGCCGCCCAACATCGTCAGGTGCGCAGGGTCGACGTGCACCATTTCGATGGGCGGCATTGCCCAGCCATCCCACGCGTACTCGATCGCGATGCTGTTGAGGATCTCCAACAAGAGAGGTGCAGCGGCTTGGCTATTGGCCATGACAACCGCGCCTTCACCATTCGTTGCGCTCGCGCGGGCGGTCGCCAAAAACCCTAACCCTAAGCCTTCGTGTCCGAAGTAGACGCCATGATCCCCATGCTTCTCGACGAACGCGCCCTCTGCTACCGAG
>JBDTFL010000470.1:0-3856 GCA_039937955.1 Polyangiaceae bacterium
GTTTCATCAAGGCGTCGTGCACCGGATTTCCCGGCATGAACGGTGTGGTCGGGGTCGTCGGACGCGAGAATGCTCCGCGCTTGCCGCTCGGCGCCGCCGCGGATTCGTCGGCGGACGGCGACTTCGAATCGGGCGCGTTCGATCCCGGAGAGTTTTTCATCGGATTGCTCGCATCACGTCCACGCGCCCGCCTCTCGTTGCCTCTGCCCGTGACGCTGCGATCACCACGATTGCGCGCACATCACGACAACGTCGCCGTCGGTTCCGAGAAAAATCGCTACCGGATTCGTTGCGTGAGACGAAGGTACCATCATCTCGCCGTCGGAGAGGCGAAACGCGTGGCCCGCGCCGGTCGGTCCGTTCACCGGTTCTCCGAAGCTCCATCCGATTTTTCCGAGTGGCTCCCATGCGCTCGAGATCAAATCTGCGGTGCCGTCACCGTCTGCGACGATCGCTGGGGTGGGCCTTCCGCCTTTGCTGACGAAACAGTTCAGCCCTTTAATATTGAGCCGAAAACGTCGGCCCGTCTCGTGGTTACTCGAAGGTACGAGCGAAACACGAAACTTCACCGGATCGCCCAGCGGACCCACGAACGAGAGATCGACATTTTCTTGAACGTCGACGCGCCGCGCGCGTGACACGAGACCATGCAGCAGAGAGAGCGATTCACTCGGTCCAGTCGGCGATGGCGGAAGCACGCGAGCCGAACGCGGCTTGCTCGACGGCGGTGTAGCTGGACGCGAAAGCGGCGGAAGCGACGTGGACCCGCTCCGCAGTGGATCGCAAATCGCCTCGAAAAAGGCCTTCGGCGTGGGGTAGCGCGTGTCGGCCTTTGCCGCCATCGACGTCATCAGCACATGTTGCAGCGGGCCCGACAGACCAGCGTCACGAAGAATTTTTCCGATCAGCGCATCGCCACGCACGCGCTCGCTAAACGTTTCGCGGACGTCGTTGCCCGGAAAAAGCGCGCGGCCGGTGAGCATATAAAACGCCAAATGGCCGAGCGCGTAGACGTCGGTGGTCTCGGATTGTTTGGCGCCCGCGAGCTGCTCGGGAGCTGCCCAACGTGGAGAAAAAAGAGCGATCGTGTTGGTCTGCGTCGTCTCGTCTTGCTCGTCGAGATCGCCGCCGCCGACTTTTTGTTTTCGGAGATTGGAATGCGCGATTCCGAAATCCGCGAGCTTCGGCAACATCTGATCGCCTACTTTGCCGAAGAGAATGTTGGACGGCTTGATGTCGCGATGGATGATCTTGTGCGAGTGCGCTTCGTCCACTGCGCCGCAAATACGCTCTAAAATGGCCGAAACCTCGGCGTTCGAGAGCTTGCCGCGAGCGTTGACTTGCTCCTCCAAATTCCCGCCTTCCAGAAATTCGGAGATCTGAAACGGACGGCCGCTCGGCAAGTAACCAAAGTCGTAAATGCGAAGCGTGTTCGGATGACGCAACCGCGAGAGCGCGAGCGCCTCTTGTTGAAAGTGCGTGTACGACGCTTGATAAACGCTGCGACCGCTGGTGCTGCCCGAGCCCTCGAGCTCGAGGCGCAAGAGCTTCACGCACACGATGCGGTCGAGGCGCTCGTCCATCGCGCGATAGATCGATGCCATTCCACCGCTGCCTGCGCGGTCGACGATCGAGTAACGGTCGAGAAGCCGATCCCCCTCGACCAGCTCCGCATCGGCAAAGCTCACAAGTGAAGCGTACGCAAGATTTCGGCCGAGCGCCCAACTGTCGGCTTTCGGCGCACATGTCGCATCTGCCCGTGGCGGGGTCGTGAGGGCTCGCGTTTTCCGCGATTTTCTTCGCGAGCCTCGCGAGTTCTCGCGAGGTCTGAGGCTCACAGATTGGCGCCCGTTGGAGGTTTTATGGCGTCGAAATATCGAGCGAGCGCCACAGATACCAGCTCGCCATCGTGCGATGCGGCTGCCATTTTTCGCCGTGCTTCGCGACCTCGTCGAGTGAGGGCAGATCACGAAGGCCGTGCAGGAGCATTACACCTTTGCGAATTCCGTAGTCGCTCACCGGAAGAACGTCGCGGCGGCCGAGTCGAAACATCAGGAGCATCTCCACGCTCCAGCGCCCGATACCTCGCACTTCGGTCAAGGTCTCGATAATTTTTTCATCGTCCATCTTGAGCAAACGCGCAATCGAGGGAATTTTTCCGGCGATCGTCTTCTCAGCCAAATCACGAATGCTGAGCGTTTTCGATCGGGAGAGACCGGCGCCGCGCAGAGTGTTGTCGGCCGCCGCGAGAATGGCCTCGGGTGTGAGCGTTCCGCTGACAGCATCGATCAGGCGACCGAAGATCGTCCCGGCCGCTTTGCCACTCAGCTGTTGATAGACAATCGAACGCGCAAGCGCCTCGAACGTGGTCTTCGACGTTTGTTTTTGAATCGCATACGCGCCAACGCGATCGATGATCTTCGCGAGCTTCGGGTCGGCGAGCCGGAGCGCCGCGAGCGCGTCGAGATCGGCCTTCGAATTTTTTGCCGAACGAGGCGGTGACAGCGATGCGCCTTCACGAAGCAGTAATTTTTTCTTCGTCTCCCAACCACCAAATGCCGTAAATCCTCCTGGTTTATTACCCGCCGCAAGAACGCGATGACACGGGACGACGATCGCGAACGGGTTTTTTCCGAGCGCTTGACCGACCGCGCGCTGACTTTTCGGTGCGCCCATTTTGAGCGCGAGCGAGCCATATGTCTCGGTTTGTCCGGACGGGATTTCGCGCGCGGCCTCGTACACGCGACGATGAAATGGCGGCACGCGAGCTTCATCCAATTTGAGGCGGGAAAAATTTTGCGTGCGACCGTCAATCTGCGCGGCGACCGCGCGCATCGTGCGTTCGACCCATTTCGGAACGGTTTTCGATTTGGTTGCGCCGATTGATTTGAGATGCGCCTCGGTTTCGCGGCGCGTGCGTTGCGGCAAATTCATCGCGATCAAAACGTCGTCTTCCCACGCGATGCCGCAAGCTCCGAGCGAGCTGTCAAAAAGCGTGTAAAGTACACTCATCGTTTGCCGGTGGAAGCGGGGAGCAATCGGCCGCGCGTGGTTGCAGCGGCCTCGACGCCACGACGCAGCACGATCTGACGGCCTGCCGCGCGACCGTGCCCGTATGTCTCCGTGCGCGGCGTTCCGGCGTGGCGAACGTTGCGAACGTGCGGATGACGTCGGCTGAAAAAACCGCCGAGCTCCGCGTCGCCGAGCCAGATCAATCCTGCTTCGCGGTGCGTTTTTCCATCTGCAGAAAGCTTGTCGGCGAATCCAGCCATGACACCCGCGAGAAAGGTGCGGCGTTCACGATTGCCGGTAATTTCGTGGGTTTTCTTGTGATCGAGCCACAGAGCTTGGGACGTGTGCGTGAGAAATGCGTGGACGTATTCCGCCATCGCCAAGTTGGAAGCAGTGCCGCAAATCTCGAGCACACTGCCTCGCTTGCCGTCGGTAACGCGATACGCATTCACCCAAATCACCTCGACGAAAAAATGCTTCGCCAAGATCATCGCCAAAATCCGCTCTGCTTCACCGACGCGTCCGTTCGGCGTGCCGAGCTGGCGAAAATTGTAATTGCGAACGGCCTTCGCTTGTTGCTCGTCCAAATTGTGTTTCAGCATCAAGCGCTGCGCGGCGAGCGCGGCGGCCTCGGCTTCGTGTGCGTTCGGGCTCTCGGCGAGCGCGAGCAGGCGCGCAATGCGTTCGACGACACGCTCACTGGCGTCGCTCACCGGAATTCCGGAGGCGGCAGCGTCGATTCCCATGCGCCGACACGTTTCACGAAATGCAGGACCATGCGCCGTTTCGTCGGTCGCCTTCAAAACTTCGTGCGCGTACTGATGCGCCATCTCGTGCTTCAAAA
>JBDTFL010000471.1:0-3306 GCA_039937955.1 Polyangiaceae bacterium
AATCCGAAGAAAAATCCGTTCTTTGAGCATGGTCAAGCGGCGCTCTTTACGGCTCACAAAAATGGCGAGTGCGTCGGGCGGATCAGCGCGTCGATCGATCGCGAGCACTTGGACCGTTACAAAGACGACACCGGCTTTTTCGGATTCTTCGACACCATCGACGATCCCGACGTCGCCAAAGCGTTGATGGATCGCGCCGAAAAATGGCTGATTTCGAAGGGCATGAAACGCGCGCAAGGCCCCATGTCGCTCGCGATCAACGAAGAGATCGGCTGCTTGATCGAAGGCTTCGATTCGCCGCCCATGTTTTTGATGACGCATCATCTTCCCTATCAAGCCGGGCTCATCGAAGCCGCCGGCTACGCGAAGGTGAAAGATTTGTATGCGTGGCGCTACGAGGTCGGCAATCTCAACACCCGAACGAAAAAAGCGCGCGACGAGGTGCGGGCGCTTCCCGAGGTGACCTTCCGGCCGCTCGACGAAAAAAATGTCGAACGCGACGTCGGTCTCGTGACCGACATTTTCAACGACGCATGGAGCGACAACTGGGGATTCGTTCCGCTCACGCGCAGTGAGGTCGCGAAGATGGCGCAAGATTTCAAATTGATTTTGATGCCTGAAATCACGCGTTTGGTGTTCATCGACGGCGAGGCCGCTGCGGTGGCCGTTGCGCTTCCGAACCTCAATGAAATGGTGGCCGACCTTCACGGAAAATTATTTCCGTTCGGCTTCGCCAAGCTTTTGTGGCGCATGAAAGTGGCCGGCCCGAAGAGTGGTCGCCTCGTCATCCTCGGCATCCGCAAAAAATATCGAAACGTCCGCAAGTACGCGGGCATCTCCGCATTCCTTTTCGGCGAGCTCAACGACGCCGGCAAAAAAATCGGCATGACCTGGGGCGAGCTCGGCTGGACGCTCGAGGATAATGGCGCGGTGAACGCAGCCATCCGACTCATGGGCGCAAAGCTCTATAAGAAGTATCGCGTGTACTCACGCGATTTGCCGCAGGTCGGCTGAAGGATGATTGAGCGATGAACGTTTTGGTGACAGGCGCGAGCGGATTTTTGGGTAGTCACGTGGCCGAGCAGCTGACGACCGCCGGTCACGACGTGCGCGTGCTCGTTCGCAAAAGCTCGAACAAAAAATTTCTCGAGACATTGCCGCGTGTCGAATTTTTTTACGGCGGGATCGAGGACGCGGACAAAGTCGCCGAGGCCGTCAAAGGCGTCGACGCGATCGTGCACTCGGCTGGCATCGTCAAAGCGAAGCACCCGGACGATTTCGCGAAGACCAACGTCGAAGGTACGCGCAACGTTTTGGACGGCGCCAAAAAGAACGCGCCCAACGTGAAGCGCATCGTGCTGGTGTCCAGCCTCGAAGCGGTCGGTCCTTCGAAGGACGGATCACCCGTACCCATCGATCAGGAAAATCCTGTCACCGCCTACGGTCGCTCCAAGCTCGAAGCGGAAAAAGTCGCAAAGAGCTACGCGAAGGATTTACCCATCACGATTTTGCGGCCCACCGGGATTTACGGCCCGCGTGACGTCGAAATCTTCGAAGCGTTTCGCTCGGTAAAAAAAGGTGTTTTGCCACTCACCGGCGACGGCAAGTCCAAGCTCACGTTGGTCTACGGACCCGACGCCGCGCGCGCGTGCATCGCGGCGATCGACGCGAAGGTGCCGAGCGGCTCCACGTATTTCGTCACCGACGGCCAGGTCTACGAACAACGCGAAATGATGGAAGAGCTCGAGCGCGCCGTCGGAAAAAAAGCGTTCCTGCGTTTCGGAATTCCGAACGGCGTGATCGGCGTCGCCGCGCGCTTCGTCGAGGCCTACGGAAAAGTCACCGACAAAGCGGTCATGCTCACGCGCGAAAAAGCGAGCATGCTCGCGTATCCGTATTGGGTGTGCAGCTCCGACGACACACGCGACGCGCTCGGTTGGAAACCCGAGGTCACGTGGAAAGACGGCGCCGACAAAACCGCGCGTTGGTATTCCGAAAACGGCTGGATGTAATCAGTCGTCGGCGATGGCGGCAGACATTTTCGCAGCGACTGCGCCGCGCCATCCTGTGCCCATCATCTCGAACGCAAACGCGTTCTTCGCGGTAAAGCCGGCATGCGACAAGTGCAGCTTGGTGCCACCATTTGCCGCTTTTTCAAGCGTCCACGTGACTGTGCTGTCGAGATAGCCGCCATATTTCGGAGCGTCGGGATTTCCGCCCGTCCACGAATAACGAAGAAGCTCGAGCGGCTTGACCGCCAAAATTTCACACGCCACGCGACCATCCCATTGCCCGGGAATCGGCGCCGCTTGAAAATAAAATCGGTGACCGACCTCCGGCTTGATGTCGTTCTTCATCAGCCATTTTTCGAGGAGCGCTGGCTCGGTGAGCGCGCGCCAAACTTTTTCGGGCGGGTCCGGAAGCTCGTAATCGACCTCGATCGACTGCGTCTCTTGGCTGGTGGTATTCGTCGTCATGGGCTCGTTCCTCACATTTTTTCGAGAACGTTTTTCAATTTGTCCAAGTGGGTAGGCCAAAACTTTTTGTAGTGCTCGAGCCAATCGAGCAGCGGCGCGAGGCCTGCCGGGTCGGCGCGATAAAAATTCTGACGACCCTCTTTGCGCATGCGTGCGAGCTTCGACGCACGTAGCACCGCGAGATGTTGTGACACCGCCGGCTGTGAAACGTGGAGCGTTGCTGTGAGATCAGCGACGGTCTTTTCGCCGAGCATCAATTTTTCGAAGAGCGCACGCCGCGTGGGATCACCGAGCGCACGAAAAACGGGAGCTGCCATTCGCATGGGTTAAAGCATAAGCGAACACTTATGGATTGTCGACAGGCCGATCAGGCGGCGACGGGGCGGTAGCGCAGGGCGCTGCGACGACATGGGAGCTCGAGTCAGGCTGTGATCTGCAGCCGGCGTGACACGAAACGCTCGCGAGCAGAGCCCCGAGAACCGCAACCCGCCCGTGCATGGCGCGAGGTTAGACGATTTAGGCTTATTTTCTCGACGATTTGCGATCTTGCGCGACGGGTCAAGAGAGTGCGATGGAACGTTTGCGTCGAGCGCCGCGCAGCACTACGTTGCACGGTCTCACCGAACGATTTTTGGGCGGTTTTACGCGAGAAAAATAGAGCGAATGTTTACCTGGGCACTCAAGAAGCTCCTTGGCACCAGCCACGAACGCGAAGTCAAAAAGCTGCGACCGCGTGTCGCTGCCATCAACGAGCTCGAGCCGAAAATCGAGAAGCTGACCGACGACGAATTGCGGGCAAAAACCGCGGAGTTCAAGGAGAAGCTCGACA
>JBDTFL010000472.1:0-8108 GCA_039937955.1 Polyangiaceae bacterium
GTCGATCGCGGGCGTCGCCGAGTCGTCGTCTGAGCTGTCGAGCGGATCACATTGGATGTCGTCCGCATCGACGCCTACGACCTCGGGCGCAGGCGGAGCGCTGGACGAGCAGCCAACAGCGACCGTAAAAATCAACATCACGACGCGGCAAAAATTCACTCTGGCACCTTACGATACCGCGTTACCGATCCGATCGATCCACCTCCATTTTCCTGGGGAGGACATTCGTCGACAAGGCCGCGTCGGGCGCGTCGCAAAAAGGCGCACGCGATGTAGACGAACGTCGACACTGATTTTTGGACGAATCACGAAGTTGCGTGGCGCGTGCGTTGCAGTCGATGTGACGCATGCTCCTCATGAACTCGCGGTCGGTGGTTGCTTCCGCGTTCTTCCTCGCGTTGCTCGTTCCTGCTTGCAGTGGAACCGATGCACCCGTCGACGACACCGGAAGCTCCGAAGACGAGGCGACCGCCAACGGCAAGAGCGGGCCAGGATTTCCGGGCGCGTACGCATCGCCGACCATCGCGCGCGACGGCTCGACGTATCATGCGTATTTCGCGAAGCAGTCGATCGACGGCAAGCAGTTCAACGTGCCGCACGGAACGTTCACCGCCGACGGAAAATGGACACTGCGCGGTGAGGCGTTACCGAAGCTCGGCGCGCAAACCAAAGCGGGTAGTGTGGTGTGGGCGCCCGCCGTAGCGAAGATCGACGACACGCATTGGATGCTTTATTACACGGCTGATCTGGCCGGCACCGATCAGAAGAAATGCATTTGGCGCGCGCACTCGAGCGACGCGCATGGTCCGTTCGTCGACGATTACGATGGGCCGATCGAGTGTCTCGACGGCTCGCTTTGGGCGATCGATCCGTATCTCGTGCAAGATGGCCAAGGGGATTGGATGCTCGGCGCACGCCTTGATTTGCCGGGCGGCATCAACACAATTCAAGTCCGCAAGCTCGGCCCGCTCGCGCAACATTTCGCGGTCGACTCGGCGTGGAAGATGCTCACGCGCAACTCGCCGAACAGCTGGGAGCAACCGGTTTTGGAAAACGCGGGCCTCGTTCATCTCGCGGCGCCCGATGGAACGAAACACTGGTTCGTCTTCTATTCGGGCCGTTCGTGGGACACGGACAAGTACGCGGTCGGTTATGCGGATTGCGGGCTGAGCATCGACGGCGACGACAACGGAGCGGGTAATCCGCGTTGCAAGAAGATGACGCCGAACGGACCTTGGCTCGAGACCGATTCGTCGCAAAAGCTTTTCGGGCCCGGAACGCCGACGTTTTACACCGACGAAGCCGGCGACGATTTGATGAGCGTGCAAGCGTGGCAACACTCGGGCGGAAAAGCGAACAAGAACAACAACGGACAGATCATGCAGACCTTCAAGATCCACATCGACAACGGATTCGCGCCGCACGTGAAGCTGCTGCGCACCGATCTGTGATTGTGAGATACCCCGCGCTCCGGTGACCGCAGGGATTCAGCTCAATTCGACGCGATGCGCTTGTGCGGCAATCGTCGCGTCGTAGCTCGATCGTGCATCAGCATTCACCGACGCATCGTCGAGCAACCGATCGGAGCCGAGCGCAAGACGTACGCGCGACATGATCGCTTCCGGCATCAATGCGGCAATGGGCTCGTAGATGCGCATCCACTCCGGAACTGGCATCTCGGCACGACGATGCGTGCAGCTCGCAACAATCGCGCGTGCGATCTTCTCAGGCGACACCATCGGCAGGCCGCCGCCGGTTTTGATTCCGGAGACGAGCGCGGTGTCGACGGCGGATGGCAGAATCGTCGTGACGCTGACGCCGCACGAACGGAGCTCGTCGCGCACGCTGGCCGACAAGCCGACCACCGCATATTTACTTGCACAATACACGGCTAGCCCGGGGAGGCCCATTTTTCCGGCCATTGATGCAACGTTGACGATGTGACCCGAGCCGCGGCTCGCCATGCCCGGAGCAACGGCACGCATTCCGTTGAGCACGCCGCCGAGGTTTACGTCGATCGTAGTGCGACTCACCTTTTCGGTTTCGCGTGCGAATGGCTGCACCGGCATCATGCCAGCGTTGTTGACGAGAACGGCTACCGGACCGACGTCGCGCTCGGCAGCTGCAATGAACGACTCGAACGATTTTCGCGATGCGACGTCGACGTGCACGCCGCGAGCGCCACGTCCGACCGAACGCGCCGCATCGCGAACGCCTGCTACATCGATGTCGCCGAGCACCACGCGCGCGCCATCTTTCGCGAACGCGTGTGCAGTGGCGAGCCCGATCCCGCGAGCCGCTCCTGTGACGACGACGACCGCGCCGGCCGAAAGAACCGCTGGATACAACGTGCGTCGTAAATTCATGACGCCGCCGCTGCTTCGGTGGTTGACGATCTGATCGTTGCATTCGCGACGGGCGCGCGACCGATCAAGAAATTGCGAGCATCGAACACACGCACGCGATCGTGCAGCACTCGCGTGGACCACGGCCACGTCGTGCTGTTTCGGCCATTTTTATCGAGGTAATAGCTCGAGCAACCACCGGCGTTGTAGACGGTGGTCTGGAGCGCTTGCTGAACTTCGGCGTTGTACTTCGCTTGCGCATCGCCACGCACGTCGAGGCTCGACCACTTCTCGCGACGCATCTCGACCATCGTGCGAACCAAGAGATCGAGCTGCGCTTCGATGATCGTCATCGCCGACGAATGTCCGGTGCCGAGGTTCGGTCCGAGCAAGAAAAAGAGATTCGGAAATCCCGACACCACCGTGCCGTTGTACGCCTCCGGGCTCCCCTTCCAGAGCGAGCCGAGGCTCGTGCCGTCGTCGCGATGAATGCGTTGTGCGATCGGCGGATCGGTCACGTTGAAGCCCGTGCCGAAGATGATCGTGTCGACCTCGCGTGCGAGACCATCCGCACCGATCACCCTATTTTCCTCGATGCGCGTGACTCCAGTGTGATGCACCTCGGCGTTCGGTTGTGCGAGCGCGCGGTAGTACGTGTTCGAAAGCAGAACGCGCTTGCAGCCCAACGTGAAATGCGGCGTGAGCTTTTCGCGAAGCTCGCGACTTTTCACCGACCGTCGTAGATGCCAACGACCGATGCGCTCGACATGCCGCATCGCGCGCGGATGCCGAAACCCATAGCTGAACAATTCGAGCGCTTCGAACTCCGCGGCGCGAAGAGCACGTTGCGCCCACGGGAAATTGCGGAACAGCGAGCGCTCGATTTCCGGAACGTAATGATCCGGCTTCGGCAAAACCCAGGGAGCCGTGCGCTGGAAGAGGTGAAGCTTGCCGAGCTTGGGTTGGATTTTCGGGACGAACTGAATCGCCGACGAGCCGGTGCCGATGACCGCGACGCTCTTACCGGTCAGATCGTAATCGTGATCCCATTGCGCCGAATGAAACGTCTTGCCGCGAAAGCCGTCGAGACCAGGTAGCTCCGGAATCTTCGGCTCATGGAGCGGACCTGCTGCAGCGACCAGCACCTTCGCGACGAAGAGGCCGCGATTCGTTTCGACGTACCACCGCGACGCTTTGGCATTCCACTGCGCTTTGACGACCACGGTTTCGAAGCGGACGAACGGGAGCACGCCGAAGTCCGTGGCGGTCTTTTCCAGATACCGCTGGATCTCGGGTTGCTGCGCGAACGCTTGCGTCCACTCCGCGTTCGGAGCGAACGAGAACGAGTAGATCGCTGACGGCACGTCGCATGCGCAACCCGGATAGGTGTTCTCCCGCCAGGTGCCACCAACGGTTTTCGCCTTTTCTAGAAGCAAGAAATCCGAAAATCCCGCCTTCCGCAGCTTGATGGCGGCGCCGATGCCGGAGCACCCCGCGCCGATGATGAGGATGTGACCACTCCACGCGGGAACATTCATTTCCATGGCGATCTCCATTTGAGATACCAACAGTATTCGAATACCCTTGGCATGTCAAACGTGACCAAGTACGTTTCTCGAATGCCTCGCCTTCGCCGCGAAGAGAGCCAAGCGCGCACCCGCGAGCTGCTCGTCTCGATCGCCAGAAAGCTCTTCTTGCGCGACGGCTATCAATCCACGTCGATCGAAAAAGTCGCGAGCGAGGCCGGGTTTTCCAAAGGCGCGGTCTATTCCAACTTCGGGAGCAAGGACGAGCTATGCCTCGCGGTCCTCGCGTCTCTGCGCGCCGACGAGATGCGGGCCATTGGGCAAGCGTGGAGCGCCGCGCACACGTTCGACGAGCGGCTCGCTGCATTCACCGCCTGGGCCGAACGAATGATCGGCGACACCGGGTGGACGCTGCTCGAGGTCGAGTTCGGTTTGAGCGCGCGTCAAAATCGGCGATTGCGCGCCGAGCTCTCGGACTCGCAACGCACGATGCGCGAAGCGGTGACTGCGGTCGTCGAAGCGCAGCGCGTGGAGTTCGACATCGAGAGCACGCTACCGAGCAGCGTCGCAGCATCGGCGCTGCTCAGTCTCGGAATTGGTCTCGGCATTCAACGCATGATCGATCGCGACGTGTCGATCGAGCCGCTCCTCTCGACGATTCGTATTTTGCTCGGCGAGCCCAGAAAAAAGAGCCGACGACCGCGATCGAAGTAGGACCACGCTCGTCTCTCCGAGCTTCAAAAAATATAGGCGAGGTCGAGCTGCAGGTACGTCACGCCGATGAGCTCACAAAGCAAATCGACATTTGGAATTTTCGACACGCGAACGCTGAAAGGTTTGCCGCTCTTCGGCGTCACGATGAGCTTTCCGTTTTTCATCACGACGTTCCCCACTGCACTCCAATCGACACGCTGACCTCGGCGCTCGATGATCTTTTTGCTGACGACGAGCGGACCGAAGCTCAGACTGTCGCCCGCGTCGTAAGATCGTCGAAGGTCCGGCAACAAGATCGACGCCACGTGTTTCTTGACGTCGCCGATGAGCACCGGACCGTCTTCGAGCTCGACGCTCAAGAGCGTGACCTTCTCGCCGTTCGCTTTGCGCACCTCGCAACGATGCGACGTCCACGCCGTGCGCTTGCCTGTCACGTAGCGATCGTTGCAAATGAGGCTCGCGATTTCGTTCCACCGAAAAGTTTGGACGCGCGACCCGACGAGGGCCGCGAAGCCTTCGTGGTAAGTCGCGACGAGACGCGCCGATCGTGATTGCAGCGCTCCGGCTACGAAAAACACCAGCGCGAACGGCACGAATGGTGCGGCCGAAAACACTTCTCCGGTCGACACCCCAACTACCGCGCCGAGCACGGCGATCGCAACGCCCGCACCCATGATCACCACGGCGCTCTGCGAGCCGCCGTTTTTCGTGAACGCACGTTTGTAGTGACCGAGCGCCGTGACGTGCGCGAATTGCGGCAGCGCGACGTTTTCTTCTTTGCCCCAAGCAGGTTTGCTCATGTGCTTCGTGGTCCCGACATTCGAGCGGGTGCTCCAGGATCGCGCAAGCATGTCTGTGAAGCAAAGCGCGAATGACTCACGGCATGATCTTGGCGATCGGCCGTTATTGCAGGCCGGCCACGACGCGCTCCAAACCGCCGAGGAATTTCTGCCAGCCGTAGCTTGCGCCTTGATACGCGGCGTCTTTCTCGGAGCGGAAGCCAGATTGCTCCATGCGCACGAGGGTTCCGCTGCTCGTTGCGCTCAAGGTGAAGACGACGACGCTCTCGAGCCCCAAAGCGTTCCAGGTGTAGGAGAGCTTTTTGTTGGCTTCGACGATCAAAACCTCGCAAGCGATGACGCCGTCCCATTTGGGCATGGGCGTGGAGCGGAAGTTGAACTTGCGGCCCACGACCGGCTCGAAGTCGTTGTCGAGCAGCCACTCCTTGACCAGCGAGCCCTGCGTCAGCGCACGCCAGATCTTTTCGGGTGGATGCGGCAATTCTTTTTCGATGACGAGCGTAGCGGTGGCAGTCATGGGTCGATCCCTTCGAGGAAGTACTTAGGTCGTCGTCAGAGGCTTAGGTTAACGTTTCACGTGAGCTCTAATTTTCGGAAAAAGTAATAAGACGCTGCCCAGAGCACGACGGTCCCGGCCGCCCAGCCCCAGCTCGCGAAGGGGTCTCCGCTCGAGAAATGCGCGATTAGTGCGGAAACCAAGGTGATCGCGAAGCCCGCATACGCCCACTCTTTCAGACGTGCGGGCACCGGCGCCAACAACACGACGAGGCCCGCAAACTTGAACCACGAAAGCTCAATGCGAAAGTAAGACGGGAAGCCGAGGTGCACGAACGCCTCTGCGACTTGCGGCAAACACAGCTGCGCGTAGGCGGTGAAGCCCATTTGCAGCGCGAAGAGCCCGGTCGCGATCCAAAAGCCAATCACCAGGCCTCGTCGATAAGCACGAGGTTGCTCTTTTTCGGTCACGAGGGAATGCGTGGTTGCGGTGGTCATTGGTCCATCCTTTTGAGGAGATCTTCGAGGCGATCGAATCGGTCGTGCCAAAAGCGGCTGTAATACGTCATCCAATCCACGAGCGGCGCGAGCGCGCGGGGTTGCGCTTTGTAGTGCGTCTCGCGTCCGCGATGGCGCGCGCGCACGAGGCCGGCCTGCTTGAGGACTCCGAGGTGCTTCGACACCGCAGGCTGCGAGACGCCCGAGCTCTCGGTGAGCATGCGCACGGTCTGTTCACCGTCGCGACTGAGTCGCTCGAAAATCCCCCGGCGCGTGGGATCCGCAAGCGATTTGAACAGAAGGTCCGGCGCGATCTGCATGAGAAACACATAGCCCGCGGGTTATGAATAATCAATAACTAAATGGCTATGGGTTGCAAAATTTAGGGCCGCTGAAACTCGGCGATTTCATGCGCGAGCGAGCGAGAGGCGGTACCGTAGAAGAATGGGCCAACGACTTCGATTGAGTGCGCTCGCGATTCTCGTCACCTTCGTCGGCTGCAGCTCCTCGAGCTCGTCAGGGTCGCCCGGCGGCTCGACGACGACGACCTCCACGAACCCAACGGCTGGACCACCCGCAGGTTGGGCTGACGGTCACGCGACGATCCCCGCGGAAGCGCAGGCCGAGGATGTCTCGTCACCCACGACGGTCGTTGGAACCGGAACCGCCGCAAGCTGCACCGCGGCTGCATTCGTCGCTGCCGTCGCGAACGGCGGCGTCATCACGTTCAACTGCGGATCGGACCCGGCAACGATCATCCTCACCACCCCCGCGAAGGTCTTCAACGACAAGGGCACGAAGCTCGTCATCGATGGCGGCGGCAAAGTCGCATTGAGCGGCGGAGGCCTCAGCCGCATCCTTTATATGTCTACGTGCGACAAAGCGCAGGTCTATCCGCCGGGGGACGGCGACTGCAACACGAACCCCGGCGTACAGCTCGTGGTGCAAAATCTAACCTTCGTCGACGGCAGCGCGAAGGGCATTCCCGACGGCACTACCAATGCTGCGGGTGGCGGCGCCATCTACGCACAGGGCGGAAGCCTCAAGGTCGTTAACAGCAGATTCTTCAACAACGTCTGCGACGATCTCGGATCCGATCTCGGCGGCGGCGCGATCCGTAAGCTCGACTATCTCGTCGCGCCTGGTGCTGGTCCCGCGCGTCCGGTTTGGATCGTGAACAGCACCTTCGGCGGGCCCAACATGGGAAATCACGGCGCGAATGGTGGTGCGCTCAGTAGCATCGGCGTGTCATGGAACATCTTGAATTCGTGGTTCTCCAGCAATCAAGCGGTAGGTCACGGTGCCAACGACGGACAAGGCGGTAACGGCGGCGCGATCTACAACGACGGCAACGAGATCGTCATGAACCTCACGAGCAGCCTCATCGAAGACGGCATGGCGAACGAAGGCGGCACTGCCATCTTCTTCGTGAGCAACAACAAAACCGGATCCATCAACATCACCGACTCCACCACACGCAACAACCCTAAGGGTACGTTCGAGACAGCGGACTTACCGGGCTTCTATGTGCTCGCAAAAGGACCTGCGAACGTGGTGAATTCGCAGATCCTTCGCTGATGCCTACGCATTGAAACGCGAGACAGCTCACGAAAAAAGCTTCTCGAAAAAGCCTGCGACGTACTTGGGGTTCTTTTTCGCGGCGGCGGACACGTTCGCGTCGGGATCTTTGCTCAACTTCTTGAGCGTTTCGGGGTCCGTATGTTGAGAGC
>JBDTFL010000473.1:0-6146 GCA_039937955.1 Polyangiaceae bacterium
AGATCCCGCGGAACGCGAACCCGGACGTCGAGAAAGCGGTGGTTCACCGCGCGGACCTCGACGCCTATTTTTCCCCCGGAAGGACCGACCGGATGCTCCGCGGCCCCAAAACCGGTCATGCTCCGCATCTTCTCTCAGACTAACTGAGCCATCTCCGCGCGCCACAATACGTGAGCTTTACACACATTTTTCAGTGCATTTTTCTGGTGACGCTGGGGCGCATTTGTCAGGGAATTTAAAGCCCTTTTTTACGTTTTACCTGCTCCATCACGCGTGCGTACTCGACGTCCCAGGTGCGTGAGCCCTCGGTCATGTGACGCAGCTGCGCGCGCACCTCCGAGTCGAGCTCGGCATCTTGCGCAAGATGCTTTTTGAAAATTTGCGCCATCTTCCGGCGCATCTCGACATCTTCCGCGAAGATTTCTTCCACGTTCGCCGAGTGGTGGAACATCTCCACGACCTGATCGAGCAAGTAGTCGAGCATCTCGTCGCCGACCTTGATCCCTTTTTGGTCGGCGATTTGATTGCGCACGCGACTGAACTCGGTTGGTCCGCGGCCGGTTCGCTCCAGCAATTCGCGGGTGCGGTCGTTCACCTCCCGCTCGGTTGCCAGGTAGGATTTCAAGATCGATTCGACGTCGAGCGTGACCTCTTTGGGCACCTCGGTCTCGATGTCATTTGTTGCGGTCAAAGCGCGCACGACCTCCGCCGCAATGGGCGTGACGTGTCCTGAGAACAGACGCATGCCTCTCCAATAGCGAAACCGCGCAGCGAACGCTCACTTTTTTCGGCGCGTTCCGCTTCATTGGCGCGCTACCATCGCTGAATGCCGGCGTGCCCGTCGTGCGGCGCGGAAATTTCGGGGGGTTTCGCGTGCTCGAGCTGTGGAGCGAAAGCTCCAGCGCTCGACGTTCCCGATCTCGATCTGTCCTCGGTCACGGGCCCGATGAGCGCTTCACCGCCGCGTGTTGGACCGCCTGCTCGAAGGACGAGCGGCGCGATGCCGGCGGTCATGACGAACGACGACGTGCTCGCCGAGGAGGCGGGTGAGGCTTCGTTCGAGCTGGCGGTTGGCCCGGGCGACATTGGCATGCCGAGCGGAATGTCGAGCCCGCCGCCCGGCTCGAGCGCCTCGGCGTCGAACCCGTCGTTTCGTCCGAACCCGATGTCGAATCCCCCGTCGTCAGGAGCATCGTCCAGCCCAATGTCTGGTGGCGCGCGAACGACCAGCGGCTCGATGCCGCGCATTTCCGGCATTCCTCAAGAGACCTCGCGTCCCGACATTCCGATCACGCGCCAAGATTCGATGCCGCGTGACCCCTCGCGTCCGGATGTTCGCATCTCGAATCCGCCCGAGCATGTCGCGTCAGCGGAGTCGCCGCGTATCGATCCGCTCGAGGCGCGCGCGTTCGCCGACTATGGATCGCCGCCAGCCGGAGCGCTGCAATCTCCCGTGTACGCATTCCGCGTAAAATTGAGGCAATCGGAGTTAAAACGTGGTTTGTGGCGCGCGAAAATCGCCTTCGAGCGCGCGCAAAAAGATCAGTCACGTGCGCTTGCCGATCCATCGCGCCTCGACGAGGTGAAGTCGCGATTGGCGGCCGACGTCGAAGCCAAAGAGCACGACGTCGATCTCCATGAGGCCGCGCTGCTCGCGTTCGACGCGCCGGCGTTGAAGCTCGGAACGCAAATCGCTTACGCCGCTTGCGGAGTCTTGTTCGTCGCGATCTTCATGCCGATTTTTTTCCGCATGTGCATCGGCGTCGATGCGCCGCCGCTCCCGCAATGAGCCATGTCTGTCGCTCGCGCGATTATTTTTTTCGTTTCGGGCCTGGGCTACTTCGCGGCGGCGGCAAAATACTCGGCAATTTAGCGGCGATCGGCATCTTGGTGCTCGGAGGCGTTTTCATCTCGCGCATGCCGAGCTGCAACCTGCGCATGACCGCTTTCTTCTGACGCTCTTTGTATTTCGCGTGCGATGCCTCGCCATGCTCGTTCTTCGCCTCGGTGTCGCGATCGATGATTTGAAATTCGCAGATCACGAAAATGACCGGACCGAGCGACCACGCGGATGACGGCGCGCGCTCCAACAGGCTGCGCGAGAGTCGTACGGGCATGTCGACGATGAAGTGGACGATGCGATAATTTTCGGCGCTGAAGTGATTGTCGCTCGGCGTGTAGTCGTCGTCTTTGCCGGCCTGCATCTCCGGCAACATCGATTTCAAATTCGGAAACCGCGACGAGTACTGCTTGAACTGAAACATCGAATTGATGCTCTGTCCCGGGATCGAATAGTTGAACGGAAATAATTTTTTCGTCAGGTATTGGATGACCGGAAAAATGTCGTCGAACGATCGTGTGACGATTCTGAAGCGTAATTTGTCGTAGATCGCTGCTGCGGCCGTCTCCTGCTTCGACAGCAATTTCGTGTAGAGCGAGTCCTTATTTTTACGACCGCCCACGAACTCGGTGATCGGAAATCCACCAGCGAGCATGCTGCCGATCACGCGATAAACTTTTTCTTCGACGAGGTGAAACACCTCCTGGTCGGAGAGCGGCAACATGAAGAGCAGCTCGCGCCCCTCGAGGTGATGGATGATGTGCATGCACTTCAAAACGGTGCACGCGCACATCTGACGATGACCCGAGCTCGACGCGATGATCATCAGCTCTTCGGCGCTCGCGCGCTCGATCGGCTTCGGGATCGGAAATTCGAAGTGGCGGCGCAAGAAGCTGATTGACTCGCCTTTGATGGCGTCGATGCGCGCGCGGTCGGCGGTTTCGTCAGGCCGAAATTCTTGGGCGATGATGAATTCGCGCGCTTCGCTTTCGTTCTCGAAATTGAGCCGGTGCCAATCGATGACCGAATCGCCGCGGAGGAGCAGCCGGACCGCCTCGAGATCGGCGAGTGAAAATTCGTCGATGCGCTTGAGCCTCTCTTCGTTCATCGGCTAAGAACAATACCCGAGCATGCGCAGCTACGACGTGGTGATTGTGGGCGGCGGAATTGCCGGCGCGTTTCTCGCGCGTCACCTCAAAATCGACAAACCCGAGCTGTCCGTGTTGCTCCTCGAGTCGCACGAAAAAATCGACGACTTCAAAGTCGGCGAGTCGACGGTCGAGGTCGCGGCTCACTACATGATCAAGCGGCTGAATCTCGGCGCGTATCTCTATCAACATCATTTGCCGAAAAATGGGCTGCGGTTCTTCTTCGACAGCGAGCAAAAGAATCTGCCGCTAGAGGAGATGAGTGAGATTGGGTCGGACCATTTTCCATTTTATCCGAGCTTTCAATTGGAGCGCGCGAAGCTCGAACGCGATTTGGTCGGGCTCAATCGCGCCGTTGGAGTCGAAGTCCTTCTCGGCGCAAAAGCGACCGCCGTCACCATCGATTCGAGCACGCAGCACACGATCGTTTACGAACGAGAGGGCAAGACCGAAACGGTGATGTGCCGATGGATTGGTGATGCGTCGGGGCGCCGGCATTTTCTTCCGCGTGCGCTCGGCAAAAAAATTCACAAAGAGACGCGGCTCAATACGGCTGCGGCGTGGGCGCGTTACGAAAATGTGGCGGGGCTCGACGCGGTCGAGAGCGCCGATCCGAATTGGAAGGGCCGCATCAAATATTCGTCGCGGCATTTGTCGACGAACCATTTGATGTACGACGGCTATTGGATTTGGTTCATCCCGCTCGCCGGCGATTTGATGAGCGTCGGCGTCGTGTACGACAAAGATCGCTTCGACAAATTGGGGCTCGACGAAGCGTCGCCGCGCAAGCAAGAGGGCTTCGAGGCATTTTTAAAATCGCATCGCGCGGCTGGCGATCTTTTGAAAAACGCCAAGCTCGTCGACTTCCAAGCGTTCGCGCACATCCCGTATTTCACCGACGAATATTTTTCGAAGGACCGGTACGTGCTCACCGGCGAAGCCGGCGCGTTCACGGATCCGTTTTACAGCCCAGGGTCCGACTTCATCGCGACCGCCAACGAATTTGCGGTGTCGTTGATTGCAGCAGAAATGAAGGGCGATCCGCAATTTCACGATCGCGTCTCCGCGTTCAATGCGTATTACAAATTCAAATACGAATCGACGATTCGTCTCTACGCGAATCTGTATCCCGCGTTCGGCAGCTTCGAGATCTTCAAGCTCAAGTTCTTGCTGGACTTCAACAACTACTACAACACCGTGTTCTGGCCGTTCCTCGCCGGCGCCATTACGAATTTGAAATGGGTGCAAGAAGAGCTGCGCCTCGCCGATCGGATTTTGCGCGCCCAAGACGCGATGAGCGCGGAGCTGGTGCGCTTCGCCGACGCACTGCGATCTCGCGCTGAGTATTTCGGCAAAAACAAACATCAATTCCACAATGGTTTGGCCGGCGTCTCCGAGCTCGAGAAAAAGCTCGGCATGGAGCTCGACGACGACTTTCGCCGAGACGAGGTGCAGCGTGTCTACGGTCACGTGCTCGCCGCGCTCTTCGAAAATATTTTGCGTGAGCCGGGGCTCGGGTCACGAAAGAGCATTTTGGCGGAGCTCAACTTGACGAGCATGTTCGCGTTCAAGGAGGTCACCGAGGAGTCGCTCGGCAAGCTTCTCGTTCGCGTCGGAATGCGGCTCGCGTCCGAGCTCAAAAAAGAATTTCCGGAAGCTGGCATCGAGAAGGTGACCCTGTCACGATCGAATGGCGAGCCGAGCACGCCCTCGGTTTTTGGCGCACAAGGCGCGCGTTTGGAAAATGTCGAAGCACGCGCGCGCGAGCTGTGGGATGCACGCGGAAATTCGATTGTGCATCTGCGGATCTAAAATAAAATGGGACGATCAGGCTTTATTGCAAGCGGATTTGCGATCGCCGTGATGTGCATTTGTGCTTGCGGCGGGCGCATCGATCAGGGCGTTCATCCCTATGGCCCGATCAACGTCTGTGAGATTCAAGAAGTCTGTGAGGTCATTACGATCGCGCAAGTGAACGAGGCGACCGGTCGGAATTTCGTTTCGTCCGGCTCTTCCGCCACGCCGTCGAACCCGATCGGTGAGTCGACGTGCGCGTTCGAGGCGCCACAATCCGCACCGGGGAAGAGCCCACCGACGCTTCGGATCGATTTCGAATGTCCGCAGAACATCGCGAACGCTCAAAAGAATCTCAACGGAATGCTCGCGAATGGCGGCACGTTCGTCGACGGCGTAGGCGATCAAGCGGTGTGGCAAACCTTCACGCCCGATTTCGGACCCGATTTTGCGGGGCAGCTCCTGGTCATCTCGGGAGCAGCCACGTTCGAGGTCATCATCGAGCAGGACGTCGCGGTCGACGTGGAGACCTCAAAAAAGATCGCGCGCGACGTCATCGCCAACCTCTGAATTTACTGTCACGTTTGAGTCGATGCGCGCAGCGCTGAAACGAAAGAGCGACGACGAAATTCGTATCGCGCTCGATGCGGTTCGTGCGTCGTGTGATCTGCAAGCGCGACGTGAAAATGACCCGGTCGGCATCGTGCATCGTTACACCGCGATCGAAGATCAGGAGATGGTCGGGCTCGTCGCGGCGCTCATTGCGTTCGGCAACGTGAAGACGATCCGCAGTAAATTGCAGGACTTGCTGGATCGCGTGGGTGAGCATCCGGCGCGCGCAGCGGACAACGAGAAGAAAATATTTTCCGATTTGCGCGGTTGGAAGCACCGCGTTTTCTTGGGCGAGGATCTCGCGCGCCTCATGATCGGCGCGCGCAAAATTCAGAAAGAGAGCGGCTCACTTGGCGATCGTTTCGCAGAAGATCTGGCGCGCGAGAAAGACATGCAGAATGCGCTCGCAGCATTTTGTGATGCGATTCGCGATCGCGGCCACTTGAACGACGGCGCGAAAACGGGTCGTCGTGGCCCCGCGCATCTGCTTCCGAATCCGCGGGCCGGTAGCGGCTCCAAGCGCCTTCTCCTCTATATGCGTTGGATGGTGCGTCCGCGTGACGGCATCGATTTCGGAATCTGGAACGTCGATCCGGCGGTGCTGCTCATGCCGGTCGACGTGCACATCCACAAGCTCTCGCGCAACCTCGGCCTCACGCGCGAGAAGACGATGTCGTGGAAAACGACGCGCGAAATCACCGCTGCGCTCGCGCGGCTCGATCCGAAAGACCCAGTAAAATACGACTTTTCAT
>JBDTFL010000474.1:0-3358 GCA_039937955.1 Polyangiaceae bacterium
AGAGCTCTATTTCGTCGCGACAGACGGTGCGAGCTACGACATCGCTAAGGGGAACCTCCTTTCAGACGGTGGTTTCACCGACGATCTGGTTACGGAGCTCAATTCCGATGCCACCGATAGCGATCCCGTCCCCAGCGCGGATGGCCTTCAGATTTTCTTCTCTTCGAATCGACTCCCCGACGGCGGCACCGGTGGCGACGGTGACATTTGGATGGCGACACGGTCGACGCTCGCATCAACCTTTGGCGTCCCTGTTCGGGTAGCGGAGCTGAGCACTTCCGACGACGAAAGCCCGACCTGGCTAGCGAGCGACGGCTGCATCATTTACATCAACCGCGCAACGGGGGGCGAGCAGCATATCTATCGCGCTACCCGGCCTAACTGAACGCTTAGGCTACGGCATCTAAGCTTAGAACGTTCCGCCGCACGAAAAGCCGAGCGTCGTGAACGTAGGAACGCAGGCGGCGTGGGCTTTGGCAGTTGCTTTGGGATCCGGATCTTTGCGAACGACCGCGTAGATTCCGATTCCGATCGCGGTCGCAGCGAGCGCGCCGCCGGCGATGAGCCCGGTTAGCTCTACGACGTGCGCGGTGTTGTATTCGTCGAGAGTGTTGACGCAGGACTGATTCGTCTGGTGATGCGGACAGTCTTGCGTCGGATCGTTGTACGCGTTCGCTTGCCTCGCGCTCCAAAAAATTCCGCCGACGCCGACACCGAGACCAACACCGCCCGCGATTCCAAATCCGATGATCCACGGCGTTAGATTCGCGTGCTTCGGCTTCTCTGCAGGCGGCGGAACGACGACGGTCGGTGGCGGCGTCACGTCGGTCGGCGGCGCTGCATCGGCATCGCGGTCCAAATCGAACGGCTCTGCGCGCGCGGTTCCTACCGAGAGCTGCACGGTTCGTTTCACGGATTTGTAACCCGCCGCGGAGACTTCGATTTCCACTTTTCCCGGCTGCAAGCGCAGGTCGCCGATCGGCGCGGTTCCCGCTGATTTGCCGTCGATTTTGATTTGCGCTCCGCTGACCGAACAAGCCACGCTGAGCGTTGCGACCTGACCGAAAATCTCCGCTTGTTGTGCGATGACACGCGATTGCACGTTCTGCGGAAGCGACGCGAGTGGATGCGCACGCGTAAATGCGTCGAGAGTGTTGGCCGCTTCGACATAACGCTGAAGGCCGGCGAGCGCATAGGCGCGGAACTCGAGCGCGGAAGAGTTTCCGGCACCACATTCACCTTCGAACGATTTGAGCGCAGCGGACATTTCGGATTGATTGATTTCGCTTCCGCGCATCGCGAGTCGGTAGTGATCGCGGCCTTCACGTTCGAGACGCGTTGCAGCTGCGGGATCGTTCCCGTTGCATTCGGGGACCTCGGGTGATTGCGCAAACGCCGACTGCGGAGCGAGAATTGTCGTGAGAAGAAAGGCGGCTGCGCATTGACGAGATCTTCTCAGAGACATGGGACTCCCGGACGAGGAACGCACGGTGCTGCTGCATGTGTTGCCGTGCTCACTGAATGTGATGTGCTTGTAGGTTGTGGATGTGATCGCGTAGCTGCTGCAGTCGCCGACGACGCAGCGGATGCAATGGAGACGGTTGTCGCCGACGTCGTGATCGGCGGCTGAATTCCCGTGACTGTGGGCGTAGCGGTCGCGGCCGCGACTGCTGAATTCGGCGGCGGATCGACTGCGTGAGGCGTCGCGGCGCTCGGATCGGCAATGGCCGCGTTCCCAGTCGGAGCGCCGTGAAGAGTACCTGCCCGATAGGCATGCAAGCCGATGACAACGAGCACTGAGCCGAGCACGGCAATCACAGCAAGCAGCAGCACCACCATGCTCGAGGACTTTGCCGCAGGCGGAGGCACCGGAATTTGAACCGATGACCTTGCCATCGTCGAGCCGGATTGCGCTTCGACCGGCGGAAGCGGCAGCGCCAGCGCTGGCCCCGAAACGAACTGTGGATTTTGCATCAAGGACGGCAAGCTCTGAGCGCTCGGCAGCGGCGCGTGATCCAGCGGTCGCATCGACGATACGATGGTGTGGGCCTGAACCGACAAACGCATCGCCTCGCTGAATTCGGTGACGTCGCGAAATCGCTCGTTTCGATCGCGCGACATCGCTCGCAAAATCGCAGCTTCGAGCGCCGGCGGAACTTCGAGATTGAGAGCGCGCAACGTAGGAAAAGGTTTCCCCTGAAGAATTTTCGCCAACGCGAGACCCGTGTCGTCGTTCTCGTACGGGCGCGCCCCCGACAGAAGTTGATAAGCAATGACACCGAGCGCGTACTGATCCACGCGAGCGTCGATGTCTCGGATCCCGGACGCCTGCTCGTACGACATATAAGGAGGCGAGCCGATGACAATGCCGGTTGCCGTGTTGTCGTCGTGCACGTCGCTCGTGCGAGCTGCGCCGAAATCGAGAACCTTCGGCGTGATGACACCGGCCGCATCAATCGCCAAAAAAATATTCGTCGGCTTGAGATCGCGATGGATGATCCCGCGCGTGTGCACCGCAGCGATCGCGCTCGCGGTCGGCAGCAAAAGCGCGAGCGTGTCTTGGACGTCGAGACGCCGTTGTCGTCGGAGGCGCACGCTGAGCGTTTCCCCCTGAAGCATTTCCATCGGCAAAAACATCATGTCGCCGTGCATGGCCGGCTCGAACACGCGAACCAAATTCGGGTGCTCGACCGCAGACGCCGCTTTGATCTCGCGAATGAAACGCGAAACGAAAAGCGGATCAGACGCGAGCGTCGGCAGGATGATTTTTATCGCGCGAATATCGCCAGAAATGCGGTTCCGCGCCTTGTATACGGACCCCATCCCGCCCGCCGCGATGAACTCGATGATCTCGAACGCGCCGAGGATCGAGTTGGGTGCAAGGGGGCTATTTTGGTGGTTCACGTGAGCGCAGAATATACCCAATTCGCGGGCTAGGCGACCCTCGGAACAACTCGATTGGGCGCGCCTTACCGGGCGAACGCATCCATCTGCACACGGTTCTCCGCTGGGCAACGAAAGCTCCAAAGCGATCCGAACGAAGAGCGTCGCTCCGCCAAAATGATTGTATTCTGCACGGGTTAAATCGAGCGGCTCACTTTCTCGTCGTCAATAGTTTGCCGACACGGAAGTCGCCGCGACCGTCGCGGGAAATGCGCCCGGCCGAATCCTGGTGCCCGAACTACTCGCAGCGCACAGGTGTGAGCTCAGTCAGTGAGCTTCGGAGCGCCGACCGCTCACGTCAAATGTGTAGCCCACGATCGTCTTGAAAATAAGCCTATTTTGCGTGTCTGAAAGCGCTTCGCCGACGCCGAATGACAGCTCGATGTCATGATCGGTAAAAATGTGAATCGCCTCG
>JBDTFL010000475.1:0-3744 GCA_039937955.1 Polyangiaceae bacterium
GCAGGCGGCGAGCGCCGCGCGTGGCTTGACCACTGCTGGTCATCAAAATGCACTTGAACTTGCGCCAGAACTTGTCCTCGTTGAAGCGGCTGAACATCGCTTCTTTTTCGACGAACAAGATGAACTCGGCTTTGTTCTCTTTGAACTGGATCACGTTGGGCTCGCAGATGCTGGGAATTCCCCAGCCACCGGAACCGAGTCGCGACAGATCAATTCGATCGCCCGAGTCTTCGATGATGAGCTCGCCGACCATCGAGCCTTTGCGCGCGGCGAACAGATGGAGCTCCTCGCGAAGCGCGTCGGCTGCGACCTCGAGATCCTCGATGATCGGATCGCTCTCGTTCTGATTCTCGAACGTGTTCTCGCTCGTGCCCTTAACCGTGTGCTTGGACATGTAATACATCTGACGAATGCTGATCGTCTTGCCCTCGGCGATGAGCTCGCGGCATTTGTCGGCGACGAGAAACGTCTGCATGAATTTCCGCGCCATGCCGATGTTGAAAAACTCGCGCGATTGCGTTTTGTCGCCGAGCTCGATGATGCGGCGCTTCTCGTTGAATGACACGTTCGAGAGCGCGCGGACGCGGATGTCGAGGGCGGGATTTTCTTCTTTGTTCACCGCGCGAACTGCGGCTTCGGCGAGCTTGCTGATCTGAACGAGCGTGCGTGCGTCGCGCTCCTTCGACATCGATGTGGTCTTCGTCGCCGGCGCTGATTTGGCGGGTTTCGGAGCGTTTTTCGTGGACGTCTTTTTGGTCGCCATTTTTTCCGGTCAGCTTTCCGGCAGCGCGAGCTGCTCCGCTTTTTTCTTCGACTTCGCTTTCACCTTGGCCTCGGCTTGTTTCTTTTTGGCTTTCGGCACGATGACATCTTGGGCCGGTGAATTTTCGCTCGCGGCCGGCGGCGGCGACGAATTCCCATTTCCCGGCGGAAGTTGGGGCGGTGCATTCGCCTCGGCGACATTGACGAAATTCGGAAGCGCCTTTTGGAACGCCTTCGCGATCGCGGCCGCGTCTTTTCCGGTGATGCCTGCAAGCGCTGCGGCGACTTCAGGGATGTATCGCTGAAAAATCGAGAAACGTTTGTGCTCGCTATCCAACTTGGAGCGTGCGCGCAGGTAAGAGCCGAGCTTGCGTCCGCATTCTTGAATCGCGAGACGCATTTCTTTCAGCAGGTCGTCGTAGTGCGCGACCGCTTCTTTCGCCTCGCTCGTGAACGGAACCCAAACACTCGCGAGGTGCACGACGATCGCGAGCGGGCCAATCGGCAGCGATCCCTTCGGTTGCGACAGCTCGTACGATTTCCAATTCGTGTCGTAGACGCTCTCGCTGATCGCGCATGCTTTCGGCTGATATTGCAGGGGAACGCGATTCGCGAGGCGCATGATCTCTGCGGGCTCGTCGAGCGGAAGATCGCCGCCGTACGCGAGACCGACCTCGACCACGAACGGATTGCCGCGATACACGGCGGGCGGCCTGGTCGTCGATGCGTAGAACTCCGCTTTGAAGCGGCGCTTGAGGCCTTCGATCAAAAGACCTTCACCGATCGGCACGACGGCGCTCGCCGACGGCGCCATGATCTTCACCTCACCGAGCGCCTTGTGCAGACGCTCGATGTCCTCGCCGTGGATCGATCCGGCGGGAGTCTTCGATTTCACTTTTGCGAGCGTGCAAATCTGATCGGCGACCGACGACGTGACGCGCGAAAAGTCGTCCATCAGCACTTGTTTCACGGTCTTCTTCGGCGAATCACTCAACATGTGCAGCAACATGCCGAGCTCGATCCCGTGCGGATGTGGCTTGATTTCCTGGGCTTCGCGCGGCAGCTCGTTCGACACGCGCGGGTAGATCAGAATCTCCGCTTTCGGCGGGTGATACGTGAGCCCGAGATGCGGATTCGCGACGACGGTCTGCTCGAGATAAGCGTCGACGCCGGTACGGCCACCACGATACGCCGCGACCAATTCGATCTCGACGCGGGTGCCGTGCTCTTTTTCGGTCTTGGTGCCGTCGGCGTTCGTGACCGTCCACTCGTCGAGCGTCTCTTCTTTGACGACGTCGGGCTGGTTGCGCTTGGTGTCGATGCGCAGCTCGATCTTGATGGCCGGGCGTCCTTTGGCGGTTCTCGAGATGATGGTCACCGGTTTTCCGGTGGTGAGCTGGCCGTACAAACCTGCCGCGCTGATGCCGATTCCTTGTTGTCCGCGCGACTGCTTCAGACGATGGAATTTCGAGCCGTACAAAAGCTTCGCGAAGATTTTCGGGATCTGCGGTTTGACGATTCCGGGGCCGTTGTCCTCGACGGCGACTCGAAATTTGCCGGGCGCAGACGCTGTTCCGGGCGTGAGCTCGGTGATTTCGACTCGGAGCTCCGGCAAAATTCCCGCTTCTTCGCAAGCGTCGAGCGAGTTGTCGACGGCCTCTTTCACGGTCGTCAAAAGTGCCTTCGCGGGATTGTCGAAACCCAGCAAATGCCGGTTCTTCGTGAAAAACTCGCTGACTGAAATTTCGCGCTGCCGCGTGGCCATCGTCTCCGCGGAAGCGCGGCGTGCGGGACCAGAGGCGGGGGCCCCAGAGATAGGAACGCTAGGAACGGCCGAGTCGGCGGTGGCGCCCGGTAACGAATGGGTCTTCGCTTTTGACATCAAAATCTCGGGTACCTTGCTGCGTGAACAAATGTCAAGCGAACGCAGCGCGTTGTTGATACTCACATAGTCGTGTCGGGCGTCATTTTCGCGTTCGAGGACGTTGCAGAAGATCTTCCCCGGCCGCCCATGGCGGCGATGCGTGCATTCTTGGCTGCGGGCGTCGTGCTCTCGCCCCGCGGTTGGACGGCTCTCTCGCTCGACGAGCGCCGCACATTTCTCGTCGCCGGATCGCGGCCGATCATCGACGCCGTCGGCGTTCAAGCGGCGCTTCGGCATGCAACCGTGAGCGAGGTGCGTCTCGTTCCGCGCGTTCTCGACCCGGATCCGAATCAGATTCCCGAGTCGCTCATCACGGCGCTCGGTCCGCACGGCCGAATCACGAACGCTCGGTGGTCGCAGCTGCGGCCGATCGATCGTTATGTGCTGGCAACGCTGGCGCTGAACACGCGCCTGCTCTTTCGCGCGCTGACCGAGATCCTTCCGGATGCCGGCTCCACCGACCTTCCGTGGAGCGCGGCGGTTGCGCACGTCGAGATCACGATGCATCCGAAAACTGTCGAGCGTTTGCGATCGCCCGGTTTTCTGGATGGCCGCGCGTTCATGCTCGCGCGCGTTGCTGGCGTTCGCGCCGCGCGTCGTGCGCAGGAGACGTTCGATTTGCGATCCGAGCGCGCAACCGGGACCATCGAGCTCGATTGGGGACCGCTCGACGAGCCCGGCGCGATTTTGTGGCAGGCGCATGTGAGCTCGTGGGACGGCGCATTCTTCGCGGCGGCATCGCTCACCGCTGCGAGCACTGCTGCCGTCGCGCTCGCCGACATGATCGCGGAAGAAGACAAATCGGTCAGCATTCGCGAGACGCGGATCGCCGAAGAGTCGTGGATGGTCGGCGGCGAGTCTCGTGAGCAACCCACCACCGTGTTTTCGGGTGCAGAGGTTCGCAACGTGCTCGCGAGCATCGCGTCGGGAGCGCCATCGAGCCCAAACTTCCGCAACACCGCGCGTATGGCGAACGCGCCTGCGCCGACCCCGTCACGACCTTCGCCAGCGGGAGCGTCTTCCGACCCGTCGCTTCCCGCGTCGCCGTCCGGTCCTTC
>JBDTFL010000476.1:0-6300 GCA_039937955.1 Polyangiaceae bacterium
GTATTCACCGAGCGACAACGCTGCGCTTTCGGACATCGGCCTGTGGCGCGATCACAACGACGACGTTGCGCTCGTAGCGTCGGGAGGAGCTCGCGATGCGTCGGCGTGGCATGCGCTGGTCGTTTGCGATGGCGTGTCTTCGGTTGCACATGCTGCGGGAGCTGCGGCAGTCGCGGCGCGAGCGGCACGCGACGAAATCGCACGCGGCGTCGCGTCGCCCGCCGACCCACGCAGTATCGTCGTTCAAGCAACGCGCTCCGCCGATCTCGCCGTGCGAAAATTGTCCGCCGAGATGCGCGCGACCATCGGAACGACGATCGTGAGCGCGCTCGTTCGCGGAGACGAGCTCGCCGTCGCGTGGGTCGGTGACAGCCGCGCGTATTGGGTGACGGATCGCGGGGAGGAGCAGCTGACGACCGACCACGCGGAGGAGCGCGAGCTCACGTCGTGTTTGGGGATGGTCGATTCGAACGGGCGCGCGGCCGAGGTCGAGCCCGCAGTCGTGAGCCGTCAGCTCGGAAAAAGTGGCGCGCTCATTCTCTGCTCGGACGGCTTGTGGAATTATTTTCCAACCGCGAGCGCCATCGCTCATCTGCTGAAAAGCATGCAGTATGCACCTAAAAATAGCGCACTTTACGCACGTTTTTTCGTGAATTCCGCACTGGCGGCGGGCGGCGCGGACAACGTTTCGGTCGCGGTACACGTGCGCGGTGCCTCGTGACGAATCACGAGGCACGTCCTCATGAAAGTCGGCCAGGGTTGATGTAACGTCTCGCGCCATGCGCGTGAGAGCTCTCTCGATTCTGGGTCTTTTGCTGGCCGCTTCGGCGTCGTTTGCATGCGGAGGCGAGCCGCCGCCACCGCCTCAAGAAAACCCGAATGCATTTTTGCATGCTGCGCCGCCGGTCGACGCAGGTGCAGATGGACAAGCCGCAGACTTTCGAGCGAGCGACGCCGACGTCGACAAAGCCGCGCAGGCCTATCTCGATCTGCTCGTTCAAATTTCTCCGCAGAGCGCCACTGGCCTCGGCATCCACACCCGCGACAGTGATTTGGACGATCTCAGCAACGAGGGCTTCGAGGCAGCGACCACCAAAGAAGACGTGATGCTCGGCGATCTCGCCAAGCGCTTTGCGAATCCGAATTTGTCGCTGCGCGGAAAAATCGATCTCGACATCCTCACGCACACGCTCGCCGTCGACATTCGCGCGCGTCGCGAGGTGCGGCCGCTCCAATCGCAGCCCGATGTTTACTGCAGCCCCATGAACGCGATCTACCTGATGACTGCGCGCGAATATGCACCGGCGGCCGACCGCGCGAACAACGTGCTGGCGCGCATGGAAAAAATTCCGGCGCTGCTCGACTCCGCGAAGAAAAACCTGAACAACCCGCCGAAAGTTTGGACCGAAATCGGAATCGAATCGGCACAAGGCGCGAAGACCTTCTTCGACGACCAGCGCACGTTCTTGGTCGGTGCGTTGCCGAACGACAAAGCGCGCATCGAGAAGGACATCAAGATCGCGCGTGAGGCGTATCTCGGTTACGCGAAATTTTTGAAGACCGACGTGCTGCCGCGCTCGAGCGGAAATTACGCTGCGGGTAAGCCGTTGTTCGAGTTCATGCTCCATCAGAATTATTTTCTCACCGAAGACTCAGACGCGCTTTTGGCTCGAGGAAAAAAGGTGTTTGATGAAACGCTGAAGCAGCTCGACGAGGTCGCGAAGAAGATCGATCCGAACGCGAAGAGCTGGTTCGACGTGACTGCGAAGGTGAAGAAGAATCACCCCACTGCCGCGGATTTGATCCCTTCCTACGATCGCGAAGTGAAACGCGCGCGACAATTTCTGGTCGACAAAGACGCCGTCGAATTTCCGAAAGGCGACGACTGCACGGTCACCGAGACGCCGCCGTTCGAGCGCTCGACGATCACCGCTGCATATGATCAACCGCCGCCGTTCGATCCGGTCACGAAAGGATTTTTCTTCGTCACGCCGGTCGACCCGAAATTGCCGAAGGCGCAACAAGAGGAGATGCTCCGCGAAAACGATCACGGCGATCAGGTCGACACCGCGGTGCACGAGACCTATCCCGGTCATCATCTTCAGCTGTCGTTCGCGCGCCTGAATACGTCGCTCATTCGCAAGGCGACGTCGAACTCGTCAGCCACCGCGATTTTCGCGGAAGGTTGGGGCCTCTATTCCGAGGAGCTCATGAGCGAGCTTGGTTACTACACGCCGGAAGAGCGTTTGATGCAGCTCGAGTGGACGCTGGTGCGTGCGGCGCGCGTCCTCATCGACATCGGTCTGCACACGCAAGGCATGAAGTTCGAGGATGGCGTGAAGATGCTGACCGACCAAGTGCATCTCGAGAAGACGCTCGCGGTGAGTGAGGTGAAGCGTTACACCGAGTCGCCCACGCAGCCGCTCTCGTACTTGATTGGGCGCGAGAAGATTTTCGATATGCGTGCACGATACAAGCAAGCGCAAGGCGCGAATTACTCGCTCAAGAAGTTCCACACCGAGGTGCTCTCGCACGGCACGATCGTGCCCGGACTCATCGAGCGCGAAATGTTCGCAGCACCGCCCGGCCATTGAGCGCGCCCGCGCTAAAACCGTTATTTTTACGGCGATTCGTGGTAATCCACGTGACCCATGCTTTGGTCACGCGCACTCATTCCTACGGTCAAAGAAGCTCCCGCTGACGCCACGAACGCCAGCCACATCATGCTCACGCGCGCCGGTTTCATTCGTCGCGTGGGTGCAGGCATGTACGATTTCTTGCCGCTCGGCGTGCGCGTGCTCCGAAAGATCGAGGCTATCGTTCGCAAAGAGTTGAACGCCGCCAACGCGCAAGAGGTCTTGATGCCCGCGCTGCTCCCGGCCGAGTTTTTCAAAGAGACGGGTCGCTGGGATCTGTACGGCGACGTGCTGTTTCGGCTGAAGGATCGCAAGGGCGCAGATTTTCACCTCGGCCCCACCCACGAAGAAATCATCACCGACATCGCGCGTCGCGAGATTCGCAGCTATCGCGATCTGCCAAAAAACCTCTATCAAATCCAGACCAAATTTCGCGACGAGCCCCGGCCGCGCGGTGGTCTGCTTCGCACACGCGAGTTCATCATGAAAGACGCCTACTCGTTCGACGCCGACGAGGCAGGTGCGCTCAAGAGCTACGAAGAGATGCGTTTGGCATATCGCAAAATCTTCGATGCCATGGCGCTCAACTATCGCATGGTTGCCGCAGATTCAGGCTCGATCGGTGGCGACACGAGCGCCGAGTTCCAAGTGCTGGTCGACTCCGGCGAAGATGCGATCGTCGTGTGCGACGTTTGCGATTACGCAGCCAACGTCGAGGTTGCAGCAGCGGCGCCCGGCAAAACGCGCGTGAGTGAGGCCGCGGAGACGGTGCGCCTCGACGACCGGAAAAAGGTGCACACGCCCGGTCACGGCACCATTGACGACATCACCCAGTTTTTGAAAATCACACCGGCGCAGATGCTGAAGTCGCTCGTCTACATCGCCGACAAACAGCTCGTGCTGGTTGTTGTCCGTGGTGACCACGACGTGAATGAGATCCGCGTCGCACGCACGCTTGGCGTTACGGAAGTATTTTTGGCCAGCGAAGCGGACGTCGAAAAGGCGACCGGTGCAAAAGTTGGATTCGCCGGCCCGGTTGGTTTCAAAGGGAAAATCCTGGTGGATCGTGCAGCATCACTCGTCGTGAACGGCGCAACCGGTGCCAACGAAACGGACCATCACCTCACCGGCGTCAACATCGTTCGCGACTACGAAGGAGAGATCGCCGACCTTCGTCTCGCAACGAACGGCGACGCGTGTCCGACCTGCGCCAACAACTCGCGCACCGGCAAGCTCTCCCTCTACAAAGGGATCGAGGCCGGACATATTTTCGTTTTGGGGACGAAATACAGCGCAGCGATGGGCGCAAATTATCTCGCGCAAGACCAAGAAAAAAAGCCGCTCGTCATGGGTTGTTACGGCATCGGCGTTTCTCGATTGGTCGCCACCATCGTCGAGCAACACAACGACGCCGACGGCATTCGTTGGCCTTGGCGAATCGCGCCGTACCAAGTCGAGATCGTTTCGCTCGGCAAAGACGTCCCCGTTCTCGAGGCCGCAACGAAGCTCTACGCCGATCTCACCGCACGCGGAGTCGAGGTGCTTTGGGACGATCGCGACGAACGCCCGGGCGTGAAATTCAAAGACGCCGACCTCATCGGAATTCCGCTGCGCGTCACCATCGGCGGAAAAGGACTCGCCGCTGGCCATTTCGAATTGAAGCCGCGCACCGAGCCCGACCCGAAAAAAGCAGAGCTTTTGCCGATCGCAGATGCTGGGGCAACCATTGCAGCACGCGTGAAAGCCGAGCTCGCGTGAAGCGTGCTAACGATCCGTGAGTCATGCCGCGTCGTGATCTGCCGCCCGTTCCGGACCATCCAGAGCTTTCGCCGCCCGTCATGTTGCGCGGTGAAACGGCGATCACGATCGATGGGTTAGCCGGCGAGCCTTCGCTCGAGGCACGCATCTTCATTCCGAAAAATCCGAAGCGCGCGGTCGTCCTTTGTCATCCGCATCCTCTCTATGGAGGAACGATGCACAGCGCGGTGCCGCTCGCGATCGCCAAGGTGCTCGGCGAAAAAGGAAACGATCAAGTGGCCACGCTGCGTTTCAATTATCGCGGCGTCGGCGCAAGTGAAGGTGAGTACGGCGAGGGTCGCGGCGAAACATTCGACGCACGCGCGGCCATTCGCACGTTGCGCGCGCAAGCGCCTTCGGCAGCCATGAGCGTTTGTGGATACTCGTTCGGAACGTTCGTCGGTTTGCGTGCGGCGGCCATCGAGCGCGGCGTCGATCGCGTCGCGCTCGTTGCACCAGCGGTTCGTATTTTCGATTTCGTGAAAGAAGACGCAGATTCGTCAGGCGCAAAAATCGCGGTTTTCGTCGGAGATAACGATGAGTTTTGCGATGTCGACGAAGCGCGCGCGCTCGCCGAATCGATCCACGCACCTCTCGAAGTTTTTCCGGGCAGCGATCACTATTTCATCAAGTCGCGTAGAAAATTGGCCGAACGTGTCGCACCCTTTTTGGCTCCGGAGATCGCAGAACCGTGAAAAAAAGTAATTCATTCAAGATCGGCTTCTTCGTCGCGTTTGCGGCTTCCGCGATCGTCGTCGCCGGGTGTCACTCGTCGAGCTCGTCCAGCACCGTTCCGGAAGGCGGCACTCCCGGCGGCGGTGAATGCTCCGACCCGACCACGTGCACCGGTTATGGAAACCCTTGTTACAAAAGCGTCACGTGCGAGAGCGGAAAATGCGCGTTCCAGCTGCAATCCCCGGGATTCGCGCTTCCCGACGCATCGCAGACGCCATTCGATTGCAACTACGTGTCGTGCGACAACTTCGGAAACATCAAAAAGGTGCCCGACGATTTGGATCGACCCGACGCCGGTCCATGCCTGCAGGTATTTTGCATCAACGGTGAGACACACATGCCCGAGCCGGTTCCCGATGGCACGTCGTGCGGTACCGGTCTCGTGTGCAGCGGCGGCAGTTGTGACGCCGGCCACGATTGATCCGAATTTTTTAGATTCTCATTCGAGGGCGTCGAGCGCCGCGAGCAAGGCATTCGCGTTCATGGCCATCTCGTTCGTGTTCATTTTCGGTGCGCCGCTCACGATTTTTTCGATGGCGCGCTCTGGTGGAATATCCGACAAAAACCGGCTCGGCGTGCGTTCTACCGCTTTGCCGCGCAGGCCGCGCGTTTTGCAGCGGCTCAAGATCAGCGTGTCTTTCGCGCGTGTGACGCCGACGTAAAAGAGTCGTCGTTCTTCTTCCAAATCGGCGGGCGCGGCGTCGGTTGCGCGTGAGTCGATGGTGCGCGAGTGCGGCAAGAGCCCCTCTTCGCAGCCGATCAAATAGACGATGTCGAACTCCAAGCCTTTTGCGCCGTGCAGTGTCGAGAGCGTCACGAGATCGTGGCTGACTTCGTCTTGCTCACTGAAATCGAGAGTCAGGGCATTCAAGAAATTTTCGAGCGAGCGCTCGCGGTTAGGATCGCTCGCCGACACTTCGCGTGCTTCGCGTTTCGCAAAAGTGTTGAACAACGCCTCGACATTGCCCCAACGTTTGGCGGCGACTTGCGAGGAGCCCGATCCGTCGTCGAGCTCGTTTTTCAGGCCGATCCGCTCCGCGAGCCAACGCGCGGCAACGCTCGCTTGCTCCTTTTCGATCAGAATTTTTTTGCGAAGCTCACCGATGATTTTTTCGAGATCGCGACAGCCTTC
>JBDTFL010000477.1:0-7235 GCA_039937955.1 Polyangiaceae bacterium
CACGCAACGGCTGCGCGTTTCGTCGGGGCGTTCTTCGAGCGGCTTCGGGGCCTCACGCGGCGCGAAATCGAAATTGGGCGCCGATGGACGCGAGCGCGACTGCGCGGATTCACGCGGCGGCTCCGAAACCGGCTTGTTCAGAAGCGCATCGATGTCGTCGAGCGGATTTTCGGTCGGCGTGGGCGGTTGCTCGAGCCGACCCTCGTCGGGCATCGGAAACGAATCGAGCGGCGCGTCGTTTTCAGTCGCGTCGAACGAATTCAGTCCGATGGCTGGCGTCGGCGGCGCGATCCGCGGTCCCAAACGGGCACCGCAATCCTGGCAGAACACCAGATTGGAAGCGTTGTCGCGGCCGCACGTTCCGCAAATCACGGCGGGATGGGACATCAGCGGGCATGGTTACGTCAAGCTACTTGAGTCGGCATCTGCGCGTAGCTCGGCTCGGGCCGATTATTTTAATCGGCCTTCTCCGAATGGATCGCGGGCGCCCAGGTCGAATTCGAGCGCGACGAGCTGGGCGATACCGGCGGAGCGATCGCTGTGGGTCGGGTCGGTGAACTCTTTGAAGTACATGGCGCGGTAAGCGAGGTACACGCCGACGACGGTGGTGCGGCTGATCTGTGCCTCGATGCCGACTCCCAAAGTCGCGAGCGGACCGAAGGTGTCGACGCCCCATTCGTTTCCGTAGCCGGCGACGCCGATGGCGCCAATCGCGACCGGCTGAACATCACGCCCGGTGTCGATATAATAACGACCCTCGAAACGGAGCTGCTGCAAAATCGCCAGTCGGTAGAGCTTTCCGGGGTCTTGTTTGGAAAGCTCGTAAGCGCCGCCAAAATACCAGGGCCCCGCGGTACGTAAGCCGAGCCGAACCGCAACACCAGCGCCCGATCCCAAAATGCACGGCTGCGTGCTTGACCCGCAAATTGCGCCGGCTGAGAGCACCGACTCCGCGGCGAGCGCGGCGCCATACTGCACGTACGGAATATTGAGCGGCGGTGGCTTCGACGCTTCTCCCGGATTTCCTTGAGCCGCAACCTCGGCCTCCTCGGGATTCGCTGCTGCATTCGTCGGCGGATTCACCGCAGCCGGTGGCGCGCTGGTTGGCGGCTCGGGCGCCGGGTCGTCCGCTTTGGCCTGCCCCTGAAAAAAAATCGACGCGAAAAAAAATACGCCAAAGAAAAATGCGTCCGGGAATGTGACGCGCAATGGCTGCGAATTTCCGAGTCGCACGCTGAAATAACGCGATAAAGAAAACGTATGCGGCGCTCGTTGCATCTAGACAATCAACATAGCTCGACGTACGGGAACTCCGCACCATATTGACAGCGCGCTCGCGTGTCGCGTATTCGCCAAGAAACTGGGGCTAAGGAAACTCCTAATGGAGATCTTACTCGACAAGAGAGCGGTTCGGCAGATTCGACTCTCCGCACAAGATGCGGTGGAGGAGGGGGATATTGAAACGCTGCGAGAGGACATCCTCGAAGCGTTCACGGAGGAACAGGTCGAAGAGATCGAGCGCCGACTCGATAGCGGCGACTTCTTCGAGTTCCTCACAGACATGCTCGATGAGTGGAGCGGCGACGATGTCGATGAGCTCTTCGAGCTGATGGACACGCAGCTCGGCGACATGGGCATCGACGTCAAGTTCGACAAGAAGGGCGTAACCAGCGCCGAGCCGGGCGAAGAAGACGCTGACGAGGACAAAGACGAGTTCGACGAGCCCGACGAGGAGGATGATGACGAAGACCTCGACGACGACGACACCGATACGGAAGAAGAAGAAGAGCCCGCCGACGAAGAGCCGTGATTCGAAATCCCGTTATTTTTACGGGGTTTTGTTGATTTCGGATTTGCTCTCGGACTTGAGGATGTAAGCAGGGCACTCTTTGGGTGCCTTGCTTTTGCTGGGCCTCGTCACGTCGCTGCACATCGCAGTGATGCACGGCACGTAACGCGAATCCGGAAAGTGGCTCACCAGCGTCGAGAGGCGTGAGCAAGACGTCGAAGCGTCGTTGTCCTTGCGCCAAATCTTCGCCTCTTCCCAAAGCGCGTCGTCGCGTTTGAGTGACGTCGTGAATTCCGCGTAGACACGATGAAACGCAGCCTCGGCTTTCGCGTTGTCGTGCAGGTCGTCGCGATAGATTTCCGCGATGTGCCAGGCGGCGGGCTCGTACATCGGACGCTCGTAGCTTCCGAGCACGCTCGCTTCTTCGCGTTGCTGCAGCATCTCTTCGAGGTTGGCGATCGCGTCGTCGAAATGCCCATTTTTCTCGTCGATCGCGCTCATTCGAAAAAGTGAGTTGTCCCAGTACGCGCCGTGCGGATACGGCCAGCGCCGGGCGATCTCGAGATAGAGCGAACGCGCGCTCACGAGATCACCGCTCGCCTCCACACGTTTTGCGATCTCATAATGCACTGCTTGCACCACCTCCGTGCTCTCGAACGTGGGCTGAATTTTTCGGAGCCAATCGATCGTCGCGTTCGGACCGCTGACGTCCGTGATGTGAATCGCCAAACGCTGGAGCGCACGATGCGCGTCGCCTTCGTTCGGAAATTTGGTCATCGTTTTTTCGAGATCGATCCAGGCGTTCGCGTCGTTCTCCTCGATCTCGATGTTCGCGACCTCGTAGGCGGCTTCTCCCGAATGTTCGTCGGGCGGTGAGAGCGCCGCGATCGCCCGTAATTTAGCGGCTCCCTCTGATCGATCGCCGCCGCGGATCAAGACCTGTGCAGCTGAATACTCGGCGTGATTTTTCTCGCGCGGCGTCGGTGCGATCTTCGCCGCGTCGTCGAAATCGCGTGCGGCTTCTGAGTAACGCCCTGACCCTTCAGCGCGTTCGCCGGTCGCGAATGCGATTTGATAGGCCGATGCGGGCGCGTGACCGCACGCCGCCAGAAAAAAAAGTGCAGCGCCGAAAAACGTCTTCACGAATGTCGTGAAACGACGTCGCGCAAAATGTCCGCGGCGCGCTCCACGTCCGCGCGCGAGACGTCCAAGTGCGTGACCGCGCGCAAACGCGTAGGCCCGAACGCGCTGATCGCGAGGCCCTTCGATTTCGCAGATTCGACCGCTTTTTCTGCGGCGAATGGCAAGTCGATGATGACGATGTTGGTTTCGATGTCGCTGATTTCGACGCCAGAAAGCGTGCGCAGCTTTTCACCGAGCAGCTTTGCGTTCGCGTGGTCGTCTTTCAACCGATCGCGATGATGATGGAGCGCGTGCGCGGCGCCGGCCGTCAAAATTCCGACTTGCCGCATGCCACCGCCCCACATTTTGCGGAGGCGATGCGCATCTTTGATGATGAGCTTCGGCCCAACGAGCGCGCTGCCGACGGGTGCGCCGAGCCCCTTCGAAAAGCACACGCTGACGGTGTCGAACGGAGCGGCGAGATCTTTCAGCGAGAGTCCGGTTGCAGCGCTCGCGTTCCAAATGCGAGCGCCGTCCAGATGCATCGCGAGGCCACGTGCGCGAGCGCGCTCGGAAATCGCGATCACGTTCTTCTGCGGGAAAATACGGCCTCCTGCGGCGTTATGTGTATTTTCCACGCAAACGAGCGCCGACCGCGCAAACCAATATTGCGGCGGCTTGATGGCGGCTTCCATTTGGTCGGCGTCGAACAAACCGCCGCTGCCGGCGACCGCGCACATCACACCGCTGAGCACCACGGCCGCGCCGGATTCGAACCACATCGTGTGTCCGAATTCGCCGACGATGACCTCGTCGCCGGGCCGCGTGTGGCATTTGATGGCGAGCTGATTGCTCATCGTTCCCGAGGGGACGAACAGCGCCGCCTCTTTTCCGAGCAGCGTCGCTACCTCTTCTTGAAGCGCGAGCGTCGTGGGGTCTTCGCCATACACGTCGTCACCTACCTCAGCCCGGGCCATGGCCTCGCGCATCGCGGCGGTGGGACGTGTGACCGTGTCACTTCGGAGGTCGATCACGAACGCACCATACCGCGAAAAAAGTCGATTTATGCCAGCTCGAGGTTGCGCATCGATTGGTTGAGTGGTTAACTCATTCAACCAGTTGGAAATGCCATGAATCTTCGCACAAATAGCGATTTGAACGGTTCTTCGTCTAATCGCGCGGGCCTCGCGGGCCTCGCGTTCGACGCTCCCGTGGCGCGTGCCGGTGTGATGGATGCCGTCACGGATCGGCTGCGCGACGAGATTTTGTCGGGTCGCCTTTTGGTCGGCTCGGCGTTGCCGTCGGAGCGTGAGCTGGCATTGTCACTCGGCGTGAATCGCCTCACGTTGCGGGCGGCGCTCGCGCGTTTGGAGACGCTCGGGCTCATCGTCACCCGTCACGGAGCGCGGACCACGGTCGCTTCGTGGCGTGAGCGCGCGGGCCTCGAGGCACTGACCGCGCTCATCGGCTCCAGCATCGCTCCCGAAAATCCGGCGTGGCGTGAGCTGCTCACCTCCATGATGGAGATTCGCCGCATCCTCGCATCGGAGGCGGTCGCGCTCGCTGCGGAGCGCCACGATGAGTTCGACCTCGAGGCGATGACCGTTGCTGCCGACGCGCAAAAAACGCGGGTCGACGATCCCATCGCCTTCGCAAAAGGGGACATTGTGTTTCAGCGCGCGGTCGTTCGCGCCGCGCAAAACGTGGGGCTCGAGCTTCTACTCAACAGCTTCGCGCGTTTTCCAGAGGAGCAACCGCGTCTCGTTGCGGCGCTTTATGAGAACCCGCGGCTGTCGGTGGATTTTTATCCGCTCATCATGGACCTGGTGCGCGCGCGCGATCCGGACGCAGCTCGCACGCTCGTGCGCACGACGCTCGACCAAGTGGATCGCGTGTGGCGCGAGCACAACTTTCCGGTTCGAGCGCTGAACAAATCGGTGAAGCCCGCAAAACCGCCGATCGCTGAAGCACCGAAAAAACAAGCTCTAAAGAGAAAATCAAAAACGCGTAGCAAGATCAAGCCAACGACCAAGACCAAAATGGCACGGAGCGCGAAATGAAACTCACCGAATTCGAGCTCCGCAACGTCGAGGCCGCCGCACGCGCCGTGTTCCCGCGCAACGCGCACCCGCAGCTCACCACCGGCGCAGAAGATTTGGACGTACGCGGCTACTTCATTTCGGTCATCGGCCGCTCGCCGATTCGAATCGCAGCAGCGCTCCGGCTCACCATTTTGTTTTGCGCGTTCGGGCCGTTCATCGCGCAGCGTCGCTTCGTTACGTTGGCATCGCTCGACCCCGAAGAACGCGAGGAGACGATGAAGCTCGTCGTCACGAGCCCCGTTTACGTGATTCGGCAGCTCGTGCTCTTGCTCAAGGTTCACCTCGCCATGATCGTCGGCGCAGATCCCGTAGCCCGCAGCGTGATGCTGCCGGCCCGCGTGCCGTACACGCGCTCCAAAAACCTTCTCGTCGACAGCAACGCCATCAGCGGTGAGCAGCCGCTCGTTTCGAATCTCGTGAAAGGAGCGCGCCGTGACGTCGCCTGAGAGCACAACAGAGCATTCCAAATTTGCAGATGAGATTTATCCGGAAGGCGCCGTCGTCGACGGCAACGCGCTGAAGCGAAACGTCGACGAGGAGTTCGATTTCGTCGTGGTCGGCTCCGGCGCAGCGGGCGCAGTCACCGCGCACACGCTCGCAAAAGCCGGGTTTTCCGTGGCGATCGTAGAAGAAGGCAATTGGGTGAAGACCAAAGATTTCACCTCCGACATCTCGACGACATTCCGCACGTTGATGCGCGACGAAGGCGCACAAGCCATCGAAGGCCGCAGCTTCATCCCCCTGCTCCAAGGAAAATGCGTCGGCGGTAGCACCGTCATCAACTCGGCCATCGCCTGGCGCACGCCCGACGACGTGCTCGACGATTGGCGCGATCGTTTCGGCATAGGGGACGTGCTCAACGCAAAGTCACTCGACGCGCACTTCAACGCGCTCGAAAAAGATCTGCACGTGCATCCGGTGAACGACGACGTCCTCGGTCAAAACAACGGACGCTTTTTGGATGAAGCGCATCGTCGAGGCTGGGACGCGCATCCGATGAAGCGCTACGACCACGGTTGCAAAGGCTCGGGTCGCTGTCTGCAAGGTTGCCCGAGCGGCGCGAAGCAGGGCATGAACATCACGTACGTGCCTTGGGCGCTGCAAACCGGTCGCGCACGAATTTTCACGGGATGCCGCGTTTTGCACGCGATCGTGAAAGGCGGACGCGCCGTCGGAATCTTCGCGAAGGCGAAAAATGCGAGCGTTGAGCTGCGCGCGCGTCTCGGAGTTTTCATCGCGGCGAGCACCATTCAGACGCCGAATATTTTGCGACGCAGCGGGGTGCGCAGCAATGCGCTCGGGAGACATTTTCAATCGCATCCCGGCGTCGCGGTCGCGGCGCGCTTCGACGAACGCATCGACATGCAATTCGGCGCAACCCAAGGCGCGGAGAGCCCGCAGTTCCGAAAGTCGAAGCGCTTCAAGCTCGAGACGATCTCGATGCCGCCGGAGCTCGCAGCTGCGCGCATTCCGGGTGTCGGTGCCGAGCTCGTCGACCGTCTCGCGCATTTGGCGAACACCGCGGTGTGGGCGGTACAAATCCGAATGAAAGCGGAAGGCCGCATCACGGAGACGCTGTTCGGTCGCGATAAGGTCGCGTACACGCCACTCGAAGAAGATTTGCGGGCGACGCGTGAGGCGCTGCATCTCATTTGCGAGATGTTCTTCGCTGCCGGTGCACGTGAGGTTTACCCGGGCGTTTACGGGGTTCCTAGCGTCATCACATCAGCCGACGAGCTCGGTCTCATGGCGGACGCACCGCTCGATCCGAAGTGTTACTCGTACGTCGCCACGCATCTCTTCGGCGCTGCGCGCATGGGCGCTGATCCGCGAACGAGCGTCATCGGAACCAACTTCTCGACGCACGACGTGAAAGATTTGTACGTGGTGGACTCGAGCCTCTTTCCGACGAACATGGGCGTGAATCCGCAGCACTCCATCATGGGCATCGCACGACTCGCGGCCACCGCCGTCGCCGAAGCGAAGAGCGCGGACAAGCCTCGCCAACGGTCGTCGCCGCATTCCAAAGCGCAAGCGGCCTAAATGCACCCGCGATGCGCCATGCGCGCAGTCAGGCATTGCGTACCGCTGTCCCGAGCCATCCGCTGAATCTCCGCGCAAACATCACGAGCGAAGGCGCTTGGCCGTAGCGGCGCGGTCTGGTAGACGTTGCGTCCTTCAGAAATGCCGATTTAGCTCAGTGGTAGAGCAACGGTTTCGTA
>JBDTFL010000478.1:0-5469 GCA_039937955.1 Polyangiaceae bacterium
GCGCTCTCGCATTTGCGAGTGGCGCCTTTTTCGCGATGGATGCGCCGCCCGCGAATTTCATCCCGGCGTTGTGGCTCGGCATGACGGGGCTCGCATTTTCGCTCGCGCAGCCCATTGAAAAAAATCCGCTGCGAACTTTGGCTTTGCGCGGCGAGCTGTTCGGGTTCGGCGCAAATCTGGTGTTTTTTCGGTTTCTGCCCAGCGTCGTCACGCACTTCACTCCGCTGCCGACCGTCGTCGGGTTGCTCGCCCTAATCGTGCTCGCGGCGGCGCAGAGTCTGCGCTGGCTCGTTGCAGGTGCACTCTACAAGCTCCTCGTCGAGCGCGGCGCGCCTCGCTGGGTGGCGTTTCCGATCGGAGTCTTCGCAGGAACCTTCGCGCCGATGGTGTTTCCGTGGAACCCCGCAACCGGAGCAACGCCGTGGCCTGTGATGGTGCAGCTCGCTGATGTCGTCGGTGAGCGCGGCGTGACCGCACTGATGGCGCTCACCGCGGCGCTCTTTGCGGAGGCCGTTCTTCTGCGCGACGAAAAAAGGCGCGCGCAAAAATTCGCCGCTATTGCGTTCGCGATTCCGATCGCGACGGCGCTCGTGGGCTTCGTTCGGATTCGCGAGATCGATGCGCTTCGAGCTGCATCACCGACGGCGAGCATTGCGCTCGTGCAGCCTTCGGTCGGCGCGACGATGCGTTGGGATCCGAAGAAGGCGACCCAGATTTTGGCCGAGCTCGAAATACTCACGAAAAGCGCAGAAAACAAGGGCGCCGAGCTCACGGTCTGGCATGAAGGCGCGTATCCCTACGTCGTCGCGCACGCATCGCGACGTGCGCCGTACGGAAGCGCAGCGATCTTGGGGCCGGGTGTGCACGGTCCGATTTTGACGGGGATTATTTTGTCGAAGACGCCATCCGAATCGACGAACTCGGCGATCCTCGTGCAGCGCGACAACTCGTATGCCGAGCCGTACGACAAAATTCATCTGCTCTGGTTCGGCGAGATGGTGCCCTTTGCCGACGTGTTTCCCGCGCTGCGTCGGGTGTTCATTCGAGGCACCGGGCTCGTGGCCGGCGATCACCAAGTGCTGTTCGTGTCCGGAAAAATACGGGCGGCCGTGCTCAACTGCTTCGAAGACATTTTGCCGGGAGCCGGACGCGAAGCGATGGCGGTGAAGCCCAACCTCCTCATCGACGTGACCAACGACGCGTGGTTTGCAGGCAGCATCGAGAGTGAGCTGCACCTGCGCATGGCAGCGATGCGATCGGTGGAGCTGCGTCGCGACTTGGTGCGCGCGGTGAATTTCGGATCGACGAGCTGGGTCGATGCCGTCGGTCGCGTGCGCGGCCGCTACGCGGAGCCGTTTCCGGGAACGTTGATGACCACCCCGGCGCTCATTGAAGCCTCGCCGACGATTTTTGCGCGCTTCGGAGAATGGCCAGCGATCGCAATGGCGGCTATTTTTACGGCATTTGCGTGCAGAAAACGAAAAACGGAAAAGCCGAGCGTCACCGAAGTTCCGGAAACAAAATGACGAAGGCGCCCGCCTCGAAGAAGAGGACGAGCGCCGAGCGCCATTTCAAAAGTAAGACGACGAAAACGAACTAAGAGCCGAGCTACGCGCAGGCGTAACAAACCGGCTGCTCAGAGACTCACTGAATGAGGTCTTTGAGCGCTTTGAGAGCGGTTGCGCGGATCTTCTTCGATGCCGGCTTGCCCTTGATGGTGATCGGCTGTTTGGTGAAGGGGTTGATGCCGGGGCGGTCTTTCGTCGCCGGCTTCTTGACTGCCTTCAGCTTGAGCAGGCCGGGGATCACGAACTCGCCGGGACCGCGCGAACCGAGCTGCTTTTTGATGAGCTCCGTGAGGCCGTCAAACACGCGATTTACGCTCTTCTTATCGAGCTCCGTGAACTCCGAAATTTCCGTAATCACTTGAGCTTTGGTCATACGCTTTCCAGACATGTGCGCTTCCTCCCGTCGAATGAATCGACAATGTTGCGGCGTACTCAAACGCCATAACCGCAGAAACTTCTGCCTCAGCTTCCAAATCTTGCTTCAACTCTTTCGCGAACGCGGCCGCAGCCGTGATGCGCGAAATACCGAAGTTACCCGGTGGAAATGATGGGTAGCATCGGCGTTCCATGCTGCGCAAGCAGAAAAATAGGCCTTTCGTCGTTTTTATTCGCGGAGGCCCTGGAAAAACCCGTTCCGCAGGGGGGCACGAGACCCCGGCAAGCCATTCATTGAGCCGCGGAGAACGCGAATGTTGATGTGAAACATTATGTTTACCTCTTCCTCTTTCCAGCTTTGACCGACGGCCTCGTGGATGACAACGAGGCACGAACTCTCGAAGGTCGTTCACGGCCACCAACGGCGGCAGCGCAGAGCCTGTCGGTCTCCTTTCGCATTGCGCGGTCCTTGGCATCCGTATCGTGATCCCAGCCGAGCAGATGCAAGATCCCATGAGCGATCAACATCGTCACTTCGTCGAGGGGGGCCACATCTCGCTCGCGCGCTTGTCGCGCAGCAGTCGGAATACTCACGATCACATCACCCAGAAGTCCCGCTGAAACAGCGCCAAATTCCCCTTCTTGCATCGCGAAAGCGAGGACATCAGTAGGACGATCTTTACCGCGATAGAGCTTGTTCAACTTGTGGATTTGTTTGTCGCCAGTTAAGACGATTGAAAGCTCGGCTTTCTCCATTTGAAGCGCGAGAAGCATTCGTTTGGCGCGAAGGCTTATGGTGCGTTCGGAAAGAGCGGGAGCGCGTGTTTCGACGACGAGGTGCACGGGCATTTCGGAAGCTCGGCGTGTTATCTATGGCGCATGGCGCGGTCAACGGTGCCCAGCTTTTGCATCGTGATTCCGGCATTCGACGCGGCGCCGATGCTTCTGAACGTGCTCATCGAGCTGTTCGAAGAGTTTCCGGATTTGAATGCGAAGAGCGTCATCGTCATCGACGACGGATCGAGCGACTCGACTTCGCAGGTCGCAAAAACTGGCGGCGCAGATGTCGTTCGTCATACGAAAAACCTGGGAAAAGGCGCGGCGATTCTCACCGGGTTGCGCGAAGCGAAGGCCCGCGGATTCACGTCGATGTTGATCGTGGACGCTGACGGTCAGCATCCCGCAGCGTCGGCGCGTCTGGTTCTCGAGACTGGCGACGTACACACGCTGGTGCTCGGCATTCGTGATCTCGTGCGCGACGGCGCGCCGAAGATGAATCAATTTTCCAACGGCATCTCCAACTATTTCATCTCGCATTTCGGGAAACGAAAGTTGGGCGATACACAATGCGGGCTTCGCCGTTATCCGGTCGACGAAACGCTCGCGCTGGGCGCGCACGCCAATGGCTACGCGTTCGAGGCCGAGGTGCTGCTGCTCGCGATGGCCACCCAAATGCCGATCATTCAAGTGCCGATCGAAGTTCGTTATCCGCCCGAAAATGAGCGCGTCACGCATTTCGATTCGGTTCGCGATCCGATGCGCATCATCGGCGTCGTAGTCCGTACGTTGTGGGCGCTTCGCGGAAACGCGGCCTCCACGAGCGCACAGCAAAAAGCCGAGCTACGTGCAGGCGTCCAGAAAAACGGCGAGTAAGCTGCAATGCAGTGGTGAGCATCCTTCAGCGAAATAGGAAAAAGGCGATCGCGCTCGGCGTGGTCGTCTTCGGTACGTGTGCGGCGCATCTCGCTGCGGTCTCGAGCTCGCGCATGACGCCCCCGCAGATCGCGGTGAACGCATTGCCGGAGTCGGCTACCGATGACTCGGATGGCATTCGCAGATTAGGTGCAAATTACACGCAAATCGTCGAGGGGGTGCGCGAGGTTTATTTGACGGGCTCGCCCGAAGAAATCGGCACCGCACATGCGCGGTTGCTTCGCGATCGCATGATCGCGGACGAGGGTGAGGTGTGGGGTGATTTCTCGAAATTCGTGCCGGTTTCGCTCGCGCGCACGTTGATGATGGATGTCGGTCGCGTGCGTTATCGGCATGTGGACGACGGCGTTCCGGAGGCACGCCGGCGCGAGCTCGCGGCGCAGGCCAATGCGTTTCAACCGGATCCGTTCTCTGATCGCATGCCCACGTACGAGCGCATGATGTTTTTGCATTCGCTCTACGACATCGCGCTCAGCTTCGAGCATTCTCCGTTGCTCGGCTGCTCGGCATTCGGGCTCGGACCCGATCGCACGAAAGACGGGCACGCGCTCATGGCGCGCGCATTCGACTTCGAAGCCGGCGAAATGTACGACCGCGACAAGGCGGTTTATTTCGTCGCTGAAAATGGCGCGATTCCGTTTGCGAGCGTCGCATGGCCCGGGATGGTCGGCGTTTTGAGCGGAATGAATCTCGAAGGCGTTTCGGTCGTCGTTAATGGCGGACGTGCACGTGAGCCGCGCGTTTCGGGAGAGCCGGTGATTTTCACGCTGCGAGACGTTTTGCAAAATGCCCACGACACCAACGAGGCCATCGCGATCTTGTCGAAACAAGACGTCATGGTTTCGCACATCGTGCTCGTGGGAGACGCGAGCGGACACTTTGCGGTGGTGGAACGCGCGCCTGGTGAGCCCGCTTTCGTTCGAGAAAACAAGGATGATTCGCGCGTGGCTGTCACGAACCATTTCGAAGGTCCGCTCGCTTCGGATCCGAAAAATCTCACCGTGGAGCGAAAGACCACGACGTTGCCGCGGCGCGCGAAGCTCGACGAAATGCTGGCCCGCGTGGACGAAAAACAAGCCGACGTGAGCAGCGTCGTGGCCATGCTCCGCGATCACACCTGCGCATCGAGCGTTGGTCCGTGCGATCTCGGCGATCGGCGCGCGATCGATCCGTTCATCGCCACTCACGGCATCGTCGCTGACGACACGGCGCGCGTTTTGTGGGTGAGCGCAGGCCCGCATCTGTCCGGAAAATTCGTGAGCTTCGATCTAAAGAAAATATTCGCCAAGGATCACGACCCCATCAGCGATCGATCGGCACCCACCATCGACGAAGATCCCGCGATGCGCGACGGCCGTATGGTGCAAGGCGAGAAGCGCGCGGGCGGTCCGAAATTCGGCGGTGACAAACCATGAGGCGGAATCAGAGTAGGAGCTTTTCTCGGCGCGACATTTTGAAGAGCTCACTGTCGATCGCAGGCGCGCTTGTTTTCACGGGTGTTTCGCGATCGGCTGCGGCCAGTGATCTCGACGACACGCTCGCCGAGGTGAAGGTCGCGCGGGCGAGCATGAAGACGCTGAAAGGTCCGTTCACCCAGGAGCGCACCATCGGCATGTTGTCGGCCAAGGTGAAATCAACGGGCACGCTCACGATGGTGCGGCCCGATCGTTTGCGTTGGGAGCTCGCGCCGCCCGACGACATTACGTACTGGGTCGGCCCCGAAGGTTTTTCGTACAAAAGCGCGCGCGGACAAGGTCACATTCCGGCGGCGGCAGCGCGACTCGCATCGGCGATGGAAGACGTGCGCCTCGTG
>JBDTFL010000479.1:0-4675 GCA_039937955.1 Polyangiaceae bacterium
ACAAGAAGATCGCAATGAGGATGCAGAATTTGTCATCGGCACTGCGCTCGCGGCAAATCCGAACGCCGAGGGCGCGCATTCGGCGTGGCTCACGTATGCGTTCGCGTGCTCCAAGCTCGATCGACCCGACGACGAGCGGCGCGGATACGAAACATTTTTGGCGAACGAGCCGAACGCCGACAAACGCGCTGTTCCGCTGCTCAATTTGGCGGAGGCGAACATGAGATCGCATCGTCTCACCGAGGCGATCGAAGGCTATCGCGACGTCGAAGCGCTCTCGGCCGCGGTGCTCGGCGGCACCGAAACCGGTGTGCTCGCGGTTTGGGGTTTGGCGGTTGCGCTCGATCGTCAAGGCGACACGCGCGGCGCCGCGGAGCAAGCGCGCATCGTGTCACGCATGGATCCCGAGAGCCCGCTGCGTTTGAAGCGACCGATCATCGACAGCGATAGCGTCTACTTCGTGCCGTCGTACGAGAAATTTTGGTACCTCGCGCTGGCCGCAACCGAAGATGCCAAGCAAGCTGGCACCGCCGAAGAGTCGGCGCGCGAGTGGACCCACACGGTTGCGTTGTGGCGTGCGTATGTCGAGAAGGCGCAAGCCATACAGCATCCAGAAGCATGGAACTCGGTGGCCATTCGGCATTTGGCGGCAGCAGGAAAAGCGCTGAAGGCCGCAGAAATTCGCGCAAAAGCCGAGGGCAAGACCAAGAAGCCGGTCCCCTCGTTCAATATCTTTTAGCGCGCAAGCGTAAGCGATGGCTTACGTAAGAAGTAGCTTACGTTAGCGATGACTGACGCTCGGGTTACGACTGACTTTGCTGCATGCGCTGTTGCGCGGCGGCGAGCTGACGTTGCAATTCGTCGGGCGGAAGGCCGAGCGCGGCGCATGCATTCTGAAGCATCGCCTGCTCGTGACTGTCGACCTTGCCATCCATCATCGCGGCGGTGACGAGACCCGCCAAAAACCATTGCGGCGATGCGGACTGCAGCGTGCTCGTGCCGACCGGGCGCGGGTTGCCGATGATCTGCGCGACCATGGGCTCCGGAATGTTCCAGCGCTGCGCACACAAGCGAAGCAGCTTTTTTTCTTTTGCGTCGAGGTTGCCGTCGCTGGCCATGAGCGCCGCCATTTGCGTGAAGAGAATCTGACGCTCGCGTGGGTCGGCGATGTTTGGAACGAGCCAATCGGGGAGGGGCGCGTCGGGCGCGTGACTGCGCTCGCGAACCTCACCGGGTTGCAGGATCGCGTCGAGCACCCACACTTGTGCGCCGGCTGCGATCTCGGCGTGACAATGGTCGCAGGTCGTCGTGTCGCTTTCGGTGAGCGGTGCGCCGCATGATTGACATACCACCGACGTCATCGACAGCTTGGAAGCGACTCCGGCTTTGCGTGCGAGCCTCGCTACCGATTGCATCGGCGTGGCTTGTTGCTGCTGACCGAAGATGGCCGACCAATAAAGCTTCACGTAGACGAAATCCAAATCGGGATCGACCCCGCCGCCGCCGGCGTCTGCCATGATTACGTCGGAGCCGCCGATGGCTACGTCACGCGTCTGCGCGACAGGCTGTAAAACCGCAGGATTTGCGGCAAATCGTTGCGTTGCGCATTTGCGTAGCGGTTGCATTTGTTGGATGCGCGCCGACTCAATCCATTTCCAAAATAGATACGACCCGCGATCTTCGAGGACCTCGCGCGCGAGCATGGGGTCCGCTTGCTTCATCGCGTTGAGCCCGCGTACTTCGTCGTGCGACTCGGGATACCACTCGCTGTCTTGGGTGATCTCGGCGAGGACCCAGTCGTGCTCGGCGGAGCAAATGAGCGCGCCGCAATATTTGCATTTGATCATCTCGGCGGTGTCGAGCGGAGCACCACAAGACGGACAATTTTTTCCGACTTGTGCGGGCTGCAGCTTCGATTGCGCGCCTTGACGACGAACGAGCGTCCACACTTCCGTGTAAGGCTCGACCGCTTTTTGTGCGAGCGCTTGCTGCGCCTGCTGCGGCGACGAGTTGTACGGAATGTTGGCGTCGCGTGCTTCGGCGGTGAGGCGCACATGCACGGCGTCGAGCGGGGGCGTCGTCGAAACTCCGGCGAGCGTGATGTTGAGGACGCGTGCGTCAGCCATGACGTTGCGCAAGCCCTCGCCTTTCATCAAACCGAGCTGCACGTTGAAACGGCTGAAAACACCGTCCGAAACGAACGCGCGCGCGGGCTTCATCTCGCCGTTGCACCAAGCTTCGCGCAAGATGTCGCTCATGATGTGGACGCGCTGGAAGATCGCTTGCTCGGTGAGCTGCGGGTCACGCTGCTGCAAAAGTGCGAGCGACGGCGGCGGTCCGGCCGGCTGACGCATTTGATATTCGGCATTTAAAATCGCGCTGCGGGTGACGCGATTCACGCGCGTCTTGATCACGCTGATCAGGATGAAGATCGCGATGAGGACGATGAATCCGAGAATGCCGCTGGCGCCGCCGGAGCCACTGCTCGAGTAGGTGTTCGACGATCCAGAAAATCCTCCGCCGCTGAACGACGTGCTGCCGCCGCCGCCGAAGCTGCCGCCACCGCCACTCGAGTGCGATCCGCCGCCTCCGCTCGCGAAGCTTCCGCCGCCGCCCGGCCTAGCGAATGCAACGCTCGAAAGAGAGCAGGCCGCAAAAAAAATCGCGCCGAGGAGCGCGATGCGGCTCAGTAAAGAGCGTGAGTTGAAAGCGAGCAAGCTTCGTCGCGTCTTGGTTTTTTTGCTCATTTTGTCGGGAAAAGTTGACGGTTTTGCCATGCGGGAAGCCCGCGCAAATCGGCCCAAACTTCTTTCGCGGAAGTGTAACGATAGGTGTCGCGGCGCCTCAGCATCTTGGCGACGAGCTTGCCGAGCGGCGTGCCGATCGCCTCTGCGCGTTGGCGCGGCTCACCGTCCGACACCACCTTCACGAGCTCTTGGTACGTGAGACCCGGCGCGATCGCCGGAGCACCGGTCACCATCCAATAGAGGAGGAGGCCGACTTGATAGAGGTCGCTCTGCTTGCTCGTGTAGCCGCTCGAGACCACCTCGGGCGCCATGATTTTATGATGAACGACATTCGGGCGAATGGCCGGCGCACCCGCCAAATTGTGGCTGATTCCGAAATCCGAAATTTTCACGACCGGGCGATCGCTCGAATGCGTGACGAGCACATTTCCGGGGTGCAGATCGTCGTGGACGATGTCGTTGTCGTGGAGAAATTGAACCGCGGCGAGCAGCTGCCGCACGAGCTCGATCGCCAGACCTTCTTGCATCGGCGTACCGAGCATGGGCGTGAGCGGGTGATCACAGCGCTCCAGTGCCAGATAAAATAAATTCGTCTGCTCGAACGCGTCGTGAATGTAGACGACGTTCGGGTGACGCAGGCTCATGAGACGCCCTGCTTCACGCGCCCACTCCGCATAAACGTCTGCATAAGGACGGTTCGCGGGGCGAATCATTTTGATCGCGTACGTTTGATCGAACGGACCCACGCAATCATAAACAGCGCCAAATTCCCCTGCGCCGAGCGTTGCGAGAACCGTGTAGTTTCCCCGTTTCGACGTGAGCGTCGCACCGACTTGCGGATATTGAACGGTCAAACGCGGGGCGGAATTCGGCGCGGGCGGCTGTGCGGCATGTGGTCCAGTCTGGTGCGCATTCGCATTGCCGAGCGGCTGCACTCCACTCGGCTGCGGCGACAGCGGCGGCTGCACCTGATAATTGCCGGTGTTCGGTCGCGGCATTTGCACCGCATTGATTTGCGCGGTCGTGTGACCGATTTGATTGGGCGTCGACGGCAGCGGCCTCGGCGCGAGCTGCTGCGGATGCATCTGCGGCTGCGACGGATTCGGGACAATCGATTGCTGCGGGATCAGCGTCTGCTGTTGCGATCGCTGATCGGGCGAGCTGGAAGGCTGCGTTGCTTGCGGGGGCCTCTGCGACGGCGGACCTGACGCGACAACCGGCGCGACGCCGGGCATCTCGCCCGTTCGTTCGAAGTCGGGCGGCAACGTTCCTATCTTCGGTCGCACGAAGGCGATTCTACCACCCTACGCATGACAATCGCTGGATAGGATGACGCCGATGCCGATTGACCAAGACGCGACCAACCCCGGCAGGCCTGGTCGCTACCGAAAAAAGAATCTCCCCGCCGAAGCGATTCGTTTGGACGAATGCAAAGGCGGCAAAAAATGGCGCCGTTGGGGGACGTATTTGAGCGAGCGCCAATGGGGCACGGTGCGCGAGGACTACTCGGCAGACGGCGACGCTTGGCAATATTTCACGCATGAGGATGCGGTCTCGCGCGCGTATCGGTGGGGTGACGACGGCTTGCTCGGCCTGTGTGACAACCGCGGCCTCGTCAATTTCGCGATCGCGCTTTGGAACGAAAATGACCCGTATTTGAAAGAGCGTTTGTTCGGCCTGACCGGACCCGAAGGCAACCATGGCGAGGATGTCAAAGAGGTCTACTACTACGTCGACCAAACGCCGACGTGCTCGTATGCGCGTGCAGTCTACAAGTATCCGCAAAAGCGATTTCCGTACGAAGAGCTCCGCGAGCGTGCGCGCGCTGCCGGCCGCAACGATCCCGAGACGCAAATTTGGGATACCGGCGTATTCGAAGAAAATAGGTATTTCGACGTTCAGATCGAATACGCGAAGGCCGACGTCGA
>JBDTFL010000480.1:0-2872 GCA_039937955.1 Polyangiaceae bacterium
CGCGGTGACATCCGTCGACCCGCCGAGATGATGAATGACGCCGGCAACGAGCGCGGCGACGAGCGCTGCAAAACGCGTCTCGTGATGATGAGCACCCGCAAAAATGAGCATATTTGCGGTCGTTGCGAGATCTGCGTCACTCAGCTCGGCGACGGTTTGCGCGGCTCGTTTGACGACGCCGGGAGCTCGTACGGAGTCCGCGACGTCCGATGCACGCGTGACCTGCTCGAGAAGCGCGACGGCATGCGCTGCGCGGTGATCGAGGTTCGGAAGGACGAAACGCGAGCTCACGCGGCCCGACGCTTCGACAGGGATCTCGGTCAGCTCGCTCGGCGGCGGCTGCGACCGTACACCCGATTTCGACAGACGATCTTCGAGCGCGCGCGCGGCATTCTCTGCTGCGTCGCGCATCGCACGCGACGCTCCCCAATGGGTCTTCGCGACCTGACGCAATGCTTCGAGCGCGCCGTTCGACGCCGCGTGCTCTCCCAAAAGCTCGACCGCGACGAGACGCGTAGCTTCGCGTGCGTCGGACTGAAACATGCCGCCAGTCCGTAAAATCTCGAGCGAAATCGCTTCGCCTTGCTCGGGCGAGAGCCGAAGCAAGGCCCGCAAAAGCTCGGCACGTTCGTCGATGGGAAGATCGACGAAGCTCGGCGCACGCAGGCGACGCACCAACGTGAACACCGCACCTTGAAGATCGTGACGACCGATTGCACGCAATGCGGCGAACCGCGTTGGCGCGTCGGGCGCATCGATCAGCTGCACGACGTCCTCGACAGCGCGCACCGGATCAGTTGCACCGAGCAGCTTTGCGTCGAGCCGCACGTCTTCGTCGCCGTGTTGCGCGAGCCTCGAAATTTCCGCGGCTGCTGCGCTCGTGCTCACGCGGGATAGCGCTGCGAGAAGGCGCACGGCGACGTCCCGCGGTGAGTCCACGATCGCGCGCGCAACCTCCGCTTCGTGGCCGCGCGCAGCCCTTTCCACGAATTTTTCGAGAATGTCGCGCAGCTCACCGTCCGCGCCAACGCGCAAAATCGCAAGCACGTCGCCAATTCGCGATGCGTCGATCCGCTCGAGAATTCGGCCGAAACGGCGCACCTCGCGTGGCGAGCCGCGGAGCACCTCGAGAACGGCAGGAAATGAATCACCTTCGAAAATCGCGGCTTCGATCGACTTCGCGGTAAGCGCGCGCTGCTCGTCGGGATCGGTCGCGCGGTCGTGAGCCGCATCGTGAATTTGAAGAAGGCGCTCGAGCTCGCCCCGTGCGATGAGGCCCGCCGCCGCTTCACGAACGCGCGCTCGCAAACGTGTGTGAGCTTCGGGAGTGTCGTTGGCGAGCTCCGAGGTCAGTGCATCGACCAATCGCGCGGCGGTCGGTAGTGCCGTTTCCTGCAACAAGTCTTGCAACATGTCGGCACGAAGAGCTCGATTGATCGGCTCTTGCGGATGCGGCGGACGCGCCACGCGACGCTTGACGAGATCCGGATCGATCTCGTCGGCGATCTCGAAACGGACATGCACGAGAGCCGCATCCCACAACGCACTTCGAACGTCGTCGTCCGGCGCAAGCTTCGATGCGCGGTCCGCCATCATCGCGCGCAGCCACGCCAAAAGCTCCGCCGCTCGAACGCCCGGCAAAATCTCGACAGCGACGATCCCTGCTTTTAACAAGCTCGCTGCGGCACCTTGCAACGGCTCGGCCGGAACCCAAACATCGAACTCGTCGACCGTGAATGCGTCGCCACGCAGCTCGACGCGCAGCGTTCGTGGGTTCGGCTCGAGCGATTCGCTGAACGCGGCTTCGGCAGCGGCGAGCACCGTTGCCGTTGCCGGATGATCCCAACCAAAGCGATTGGCTCGGCTCGCCACGCGATCGAGCTGCCGAAATAGATCTCGAATCTCGACGACCAGCGAGTCGTGCTCCGAGCTCATCGCCGAACGCATCGCTTCCGGCATCTACTTATCCACGCGGACGAGCTTGTCCGAGCGCGGCCAATGTTCCGGCAACGACTGCGATCGGTGCGAGTGAAAGCGGGACGACGCCGAATGCGAGAGCGAGCGTAGCCAATGCGGAAGGCGCAAACCCGACCATGAGCGCGGTGCGTGCGCGATCACGGAGCGCACGAGCGAGCTTCAATGCGAATGCGGAATCGCGTACGTCGTCGGAAGCGAGAGCAATCGACCATTCGCCGGGCGTGGCTCCCGCCGACCCCATGGCGACCGCGATGTCGGCAGCTCCGAGCGCAGCGTCGTCGGCGTCGGGATGCCCGAGAACGGCAACGACGTGACCACCCTCACGAAGCGCACGAACTTGGGCACCGCGCTCATTCGGCGGAATTTCCGGGCGAACGTGATCGATGTCGAGCGCGCGCGCGATCGTTTCGCAGGTCTCGCGCGCCTCGCCGCTCATGAGCACTGGCTCGATGTGTGCGTCATGCAACCTTTGAATGGCGCCGCGTGCACCGGCACGCAAACCATCTTGAAGCGCAATGATGCCGACCAATTTAGAGCCGAGAGCAACGAGAAGAACGCTCCGACCTTCGGCTTCGAGCTCTGAAACGCGTGCGTCACTTCCGGCGACGCTGATGCGCTCACGCAAGAGGAGCGCGCGGCCTCCAACCACGAGCTGTTCGCCCGCCGCACTCAATGCCGTGACGCCGAGCCCGTCGTGCACGCTGGCATTGCGAACGCTTTCGGTCCGAACGGCGCGTGCGCGTGCGGCGCGCAAAATCGCCGACGCAAAAGGATGCTCGGACACGGCTTCGGCACCTGCTGCGAGCGAGAGAACACGATCAGGATCGATGCTGCCGACCGCTTCGAGCGCCACGATTTCCGGCTCGCCCATGAGAACCGTGCCGCGTGCGCATAT
>JBDTFL010000481.1:0-4986 GCA_039937955.1 Polyangiaceae bacterium
AAACCCGCGAGGTGCAGACGAACGACCCTGCTCTTCTCACGCGACCTTGGTCGTCGCTTTTTCAACGGTGAGCTGCGTGTCCGATGAAGGCGACGCCGGTGTTGCAGCAGGCGCGGTTGCTGTCGTCGCAGGTGCAACGGGCGGAGCTGCGGGCGCAATCACCGGAATGGTTGCGACCGGTGCCGTCGGCGCAGTTGCCGGCGGAATCGGTGTGCTGCCCGTCGTGACCGGATCCGACTTACGACGACTGCTGCTACGGTTGTACAGCGACGGCGGGAGCATGACGTCCGTGCCGCGTTGCACGTAGGCGATCGCCGCACGCGCGTTGTCATAAGCATTCACCATCAGCGTAAGCGCACGCTGTTTGGTGTCGGCACCCATGTCCACCTTGTCGCGTGACGTGGAGAGGACGAGGAGCTTGCCCGCAGTTTCACGAGCCTGCTCGACCTCCTCTTTGGTCAGCGCGGTTTTGTTGGAGATGCTTGCCCAGTGGTTGCGTGCGATCGTGGAGAGCGTCATCACGTCGACTGCAACATTTTTGTAACCCGCCAAGTTGCTGACATCGGACAGCGCCTTGTCGTCGAGAAGCTTCCGACGAATCAAAGCATTGAGGTCACTGGTTAGAATCTCACGAAGACCGAGAGACGCTTCGTAGAGATCGTTCACGCCACCTTGCTCCGGCGTGCTCGCCGAAAGACCCTGCGCGTGGAAGGTCGCGTACGCGTACTGCTCCAGCTGATCGAACTGCGCGAGATCGAACGTACGGAACGTCGCTGCGATTTGCGGACGGAATGCCTGCAACGCCTCGAGTGAATTGAGGACGACGGAGACCGCGAACGCGAGATCGATGTTGCGCGGCGCAAGAGCATCGGGCGACAGCGCATCGCGCTGGGCCTTCGTCTTGTCGAACGCAACTTCGTACTTGTCGGTGACCGCAGCTTCGGTCTTTTCCGACAACGGTTTGGGATGCCTGTTTGCTTTGGTTACTGCGCTTGAATGTTTCATAACCGGCGTATCGGCACGTGACCGTCGCCAGTTGCGTGAAATCGACATTCTTTTTTCGGATCACGAAATCGCGCTGAAATAGGCGGTCTTCGTCGCAGAAAAAGATTCGCGAAGCCTCGCAACGATGACCCGACTCACGCGGAGGGGGGGGCCGAGGAGCTCACGCTGTGGTGGCGAGCACCCGACGCGTCACTCCTCGAAGCTCTCGCTGTGGTGGGCGACACCCAACGAGTCATTCCTCGAAGCCCTCGCTGTGGTGCACGACACCCAACGACGAGCTTCGCGAAGCGTTGACGCTTAAAGCCATCGCGCTCGCGTAAGCCGGCCGCGTCGCGCTAGCATTCATACATGGAGGGCTACCGTGACGCGCCGCCGGCGCCCGCAAATTCCGTGGTCCTCTTTTACCCGAACGGCTCGAGTAGTCGCTTTGGGCTCGCCGCGTACGCCGTTGCGCTCGCTGGTTTAGCCTTCTACCTACTCGTGCCCGCAGTCACGCAGATCCGCGTGCGTTGCACGCGTGTCGGAGACACGTGCTCCATCCTGTCGACGAGGCCGATCGTGGGAACGAGGACGAAGACGATGCCGCTTTCCATCATCACTGCTGCGGAGGCGCGATTGGTCTCGGGCAAAGGTCGGAAGTACGGCGTCGTTCTCCGCACGACGTCTGGCGACGAAACGCTCGGCGAGCGTCTGAGCGAGGCAGACGCGCAACAGAAGGCAGATGCGCTCAACGCGTTCATCGAAATGGAAACGCCTTCGGTCGACATCGAAACCAATTCGACCAACCCCCTGTGGGCCGCCGTGACCTCGGTCGTGTGCCTGGTTTGCCTCGTCGCCGCTTGGTTGGCCGTGCAGTACGAGCGCATCGAGGTGGTCTGGAGCGACCGTATTTTCAGGGTGATTCGCACGCGCTGGCCGCTGCGACCGCGCATCCGAGATTTTCCGCTGGAGTCCGTGCGTCGCGCATTCCTCGTCAAAAAGAGCAGCAGGAATGGCCCGGCCATGTCACTCGAGGTCGACGGTGAGCGCGACATCGATCTCGGCGGCCCAACACCCGGAAAACCCATTCAGCTCACGGTCGACGAGATAAACGATCTGCTCCGCATTCGCGATACCGGGGGACCGGGCGCGGGGTGACCATTAACCTTAGGTTTTGTCGCGCCAGTACCCCGGTCGACGCGTGGCTTGGGGTCGGAATCGATCAGTTTAGGACAGCACGGCGGACTTCTTCCCACGGGACGCTCGCGGAACCTTGACGTGCTTCCGCAGCGCAACGTTCAATTTCCTCGCGGTCGTCGATGCTGATTCCGTGCGGCGACGCCTCGAGACTGTCGAGGAGGGCGATGCGAGCTCTTCGCGTTCATCTTCAGGAAGCGTCAACGCTTCTGCGAGTAGGCGTTTCGCGATGGACACGACTCGATTCTACCACGCGAAAATCAGCTCAGCGAACGGGAAAGGCCGCGCAGATGGCGTCGAGCGCTCGAATGATCGCCGCAAGCTCGGTTTGATCGAAGCTCACGTTGAACGTGAGCCGATTCCCCATTCCCGGTGAATCGAGGGCAACACACGAAGCCTCGAAATTTCCTTTGCCGTCACCTTCGATTTGGATCGCGAGCCACTCTTCCATCGTCTCGAAACGCGCTGTGCCGCCTAGCGATTCGTGGAGCTTCTGCAGCTCGCCGCGAAAGCGCGGGAAGTCCTCGGCGCGCAACATCGCCTCATATTCGCCGCGAAATGCTCCGCCGTGCACGGCAACTCTTGCCGTGATCCACGCGGCGTCGTCGCGATTCGTGGTTTCAGAATAAGCGTATCGCTGCGGCGACACGATCACGTACGCGCGATTGCCACGACCTATTCGAAAGGAAAGCTCATCGTTCACGGAATGAAGATACCAAACCGCTTTGAATTCCGACGCGCGCAAGGAGCTTTTCAGAAATCTCACTTTCCACGCAACTAGAGGAAGCCAGCGGCCGATGTCTCGGCATGCTCGCTCCTCGACTGGTCGATGGTGGTTCCTCTGCCAATTCCCGCGTCTCGATGCGAGTCCGCCTAGTAACAACCGGCGTTACGCACCGAGCGCTGCGTCGCTGATAACGTCGGCACCATGCCTCGACGCGAACGCGGGCTTTACGAGATCATCGTCACCGAGAGGCTCGATCAGGAGCTCATGCAGCTCAGCGAAACGCTCGAAGCGCGACGTTCACCCCTCCGCGACGCAGATGCGGCAGATCGAATCGCGCTGCACATCGCGACCGTCATCCAGCGCGCCGTGTCCGACAGTGACGCGCCCGCGCAATTTGCGGCGTCGCTCGCTCGTCGATTGATCGATGTCATTTCCGAAGCGGCGAACAATAACGACATTGGCGCGGACCGGCCTCTCGCATCGAGTGAAGTGCTGCGTGCCGTCGTCGGTCGTCTTCCCGATGGAAAAGCGGAGTCGATCTCATCGCCGCGCACTCCCCTGCTCGATACGACGCTGCTCACGAATGCGCCCGGCGAGCCGCGTGTTGGTCATGAGATCCTCGAAGAGATCGCGTCGGCCGATCGCATCGATGCGTGTGTCGCGTTCATTCGTCACAGCGGAATCGCGCCGATGCTGAAAGCGTTGCGCGCGCACTGCGCTGCGGGCCGCAAGCTTCGACTCCTCACGACGACGTACACGCATTCCACCGAGCCGCGCGCGCTCGACGCGCTTCGCGATCTCGGTGCTGAGATTCGCGTTTCGTATGACATGACCAACACGCGCCTGCATGCGAAGGCGTGGCTGTTTCATCACGCGTCCGGTTTTTCGACGGGCTATATCGGCTCGTCGAACCTCACGCATTCCGCGCAGGTCACGGGCCTTGAATGGAACGTGCGCGTGTCGAATGCGCGCAACCCCGTCGTGATCGAAAAAGTCGCGGCGGTGTTCGCGTCGTATTGGGAGGGTGGCGATTTCGTCGACTACGACCCAAAGGAATTTCTCGAGCACATGCAGCTCGATGAGGACGCGGAGCCGCGCGTTCTTCTGAGTCCAACCGAGCTGCGTCCCGAGCCATTTCAAGAGCGACTGCTTGAGCAGATCGCGCTCGCGAGACAGCAAGGCCATCACTGCAATCTGCTCGTCGCGGCTACTGGTACCGGCAAGACAGTTATGGCGGCGCTCGACTACGCGAGTCTGCGCGCGACTCTGCCGCGTGCACGTCTGCTCTTCGTCGCGCATCGCGCGGAGATTCTCGAGAAGAGCCTCGCGACCTTTCGGTATGCGCTGCGTGATGCAAACTTCGGTGAGCTTTGGGTTGATGGCAAACGACCGAAGGAGTTCGAGCACGTCTTCGCATCGATTCAGAGCCTTCACACGAAGGCGCTCGAGAACATCGACCCCACTCACTTCGATGTCGTCATCATCGACGAGTTTCATCACGCCGCCGCAACCTCTTACCAACGGCTCATTGAGCACCTTAAGCCTAAGGAGCTCTTAGGTCTGACCGCAACGCCAGAGCGCAGTGACGGGCTTCCGATCCTTCACATGTTCGACAACCGCATCGCGGGCGAGCTGCGATTGTGGGATGCGATCGATCAGCATCGCCTCGTGCCGTTTGCTTACTACGGCATCCACGACGGGCTCGATCTTCGTGACATCCCGTGGCGGCGCGGCATGGGATACGACATCGAGAAGCTCTCCAACCTGATGACGAGCAGCGACGCGTGGGCGCGGCTCGTCGTGCAGGAGCTAAGCAAGCACGCCGACGATCTGAAACGAATGCGCGCGCTCGGCTTTTGCGTGAGCGTCGAGCACGCTCGTTTCATGGCGCGCATCTTCAATGCGGCGGGTATCGCGTCGACGGCGGTGTGGTCCGACACGCCGGAGGAAGAGCGGAAGAAAGCGCTCTCCGATTTGGATGCGCTGAAGATCAACGTCGTCTTCTCGGTCGACCTCTTTAATGAGGGCGTGGACGTTCCGAGTGTCGACATGTTGTTGATGCTTCGACCTACGGAAAG
>JBDTFL010000482.1:0-2607 GCA_039937955.1 Polyangiaceae bacterium
CTCGATTCTGCCTACGAGATCAACCCGGCGGGCTTCACGATTCACAGCGCCATTCACGCGGCTCGGGACGACGCGAAGTGCGTCTTGCACGTGCACAGCTTGAACGGCATCGCGGTGTCTGCGCAAAAAGGCGGCGTGCTTCCGATCTCGCAGCAGTCGATCTTCGTTCTCTCTTCGCTCGGTTATCACGACTACGAAGGCGTCGCTTTGCGTGACGACGAGAAGCCGCGACTCGTTGCAGATCTCGGCGACAAAACATTTTTCATGTTGCGAAATCACGGGCTGCTCACCGTCGCCGACAACGTGCCCGACGCATTTCTCGCTCTCTATTTGTTCGAAAGCACCTGCACCATCCAAGTGCGCGCGCAGGCAGGCGGCGGCGAGCTCGTGCCCATTCACCCGAAGATCATCGAAGGTGCGCAGGCCGCAGGAAAAGCCGTCACCCGCGGCGCAGGCGGATCACTCGCGTGGAGCGGACTGATTCGCAAGCTCGATCGCATCGACGCTTCGTACCGCGATTGAAGCAGCGCGCATCTTCGTAGCTTCACATTTGCACGTGCGCCGTTCGTCGATGTGCGACGAACATGATCGCGGAGACTCCGAGCGCGGCAGCTGCGACCAAAAAAGTTTGCCGACCCAGAGTCGCGAAGGCCGCGCCGCCTCCGAGCATTCCCAAAATGCTTGCGATGCTCCCTGCGCTACTCGCCACGCCTTGAAGTCGTCCGCGCATCGACGGGGGGCCGACGTCCGAGAGCATCGACAAATACGACGGCCACATCAGACCATTGCCCACTCCATAAAACGCCGCAGCTACGAATGCTCCGGGCGCGCCGAACAGACCTGCTGACACATACGACACCGCCACCAGCAGACTGCCGAACGCTCCCACGCGCGCGTCCGAAAAACGCTTCGCGATCGGCGGCAAGATCGCGGCTTGCGTCGTAATGAGGCTCACGCTGAGCACTGCGAAGAGCTCGCCGAGCTTGTCGCTCGACCATTTCAAGTTCACCAGTACGTGAATGGGCAGCACCGTCTGAAAAATGCTGAAGCCCAGAAACACCAGGAAATAAAGGGTGATCATGCGCGGCGCTTGATCAATCTGGAAAATATCCATGACCGAAATTTCGTGGGTTGGATGCGCCACGCAGTCTTTGGACCCGCCGCCCAACACTTTGTGTGACGTGTCCGGGACCGCGGCCTCGTCCGCCGGAGCGCGCGTCGCGTCGACCTCCGGAAGAAATTTCCAAACGACGAATGCGCCGAACGCGGACAGCGCCATCGCCATCCACACGAGCAACATCACGCCGCGATCATCGCGCGCAACATAGCCCGCAACGAGGGGACCAATCACGAACCCGAGGCTCGCCGCAGCACCGAGCCGCGCGAAGCTCGCTTTTCGATCCTTCTCCGTGGTGACGTCAGCCAAGTAGGCGTTCGCGACCGAGATGCTGCCGTTGATGAGCCCGTCGGTGGCTCGTGACAACGCGATCAATGCGACCGGAAGCAAAAGCACGAACGCGCCGGTGAGCTTGTTGTCGACGCGCGCCAGCTCGATGTGGGGAACCAAGAGAGCCACGACGAAGATCGCCCACGCGACGAGACCACCGAGCTGACTGAAAAAGAGGATGCGCTTTCTTCCGACGCGATCCGAAAGCCCGCCGAGCCAAGGGGCGCCGATCAACTGGCAAAACGAGAACGCCGCGCCGATGATGCCCATCACGAATGCATTTCCGCCGAGCTTGGTGACGAGAAAAACCAAGAACGGCATCACGATGGAGAAGCCGAGACTCGAAAGAAAATTGACGACGCCGAGCGGGAGGAGCGCGCGCGAGTGACTCGTCATCTAGCGCGCGGAGTTTTCTTGCGACGACGAATCACTGCTAAAAATCCCAGGATCGGTAACATCACGAGATCGTGTGCGTCCGAATTTTTCACGACCGTGCAGCCCCCGCTCGATCCGGGAGCACTGGAGGCATTCTGAAAATAGGTTCCATATTGGGCGTCGACTTTGCTCGTGGTGATGCCGCTCACGACGAGAATTCCTTCGCCGTCGAGTGATGCCGGTGTCGGTTGCAACGCGCCGACGTTGGGAACACCATTTTGATACGGAACGAGATTCGCGACCGTGCGCTTGTCGTCGTCTCCACCGACTCCGACCGTAACCGCCGAATCGGTTTTCACATGGTAGTAGTACGACGCGAGGCCAGACGTGCTGCCATCCGCCGTCGTGCCGTTCGCGAGCTCGGTGAGAGTGACCTCCGGATATTTTGGAGCGTCGGGATATCCGCCGGTGCCGGCACGTGATCCTGTTGCCGCATTCCACGCCGCGAAGGTCGCGTACTCCGTTGCGAGCGACGACTGCTCGGATTTCAGGACGACGTCGGTGGCGTCGAGCGCTGCACCGCCCGCGATGCCTTCTTGCTCCAAGATCGATTTCACGATCGCGTTGGTGTGACGTTGCGTGAGGAACACCGGCCAGATCGCGGAGCCATACAAAAAATTCGACGTCACGCCGTTGCTCGGTGCGTCCAGCGAGCGCGATGTTTGACTGAAAAAATCAGGCAAAAAACGCTCTAAATCGGTGAGCGACGGATCGAGTGTCTTCGC
>JBDTFL010000483.1:0-17189 GCA_039937955.1 Polyangiaceae bacterium
GCTCAAAACGGAGCTCCACGGCGTCGTCGGTTGGGAGGACCACAACTTCCTCGGCAACCTTCGCGATCTCGAGGTCACGTTCAAACCCGGCGTCGTGCTTTATCCGACGCGACTCGCTTCGGGTGAGCTCGTTGCACCAACGCAGCTACTTCCGGAAGAGAAGCTCGCGATCAGCTTCAAGCAGCCGAGCTTCATCGAAGCGCGTACCGAAGGATTCATCAAACCGGAGTTCAACATCTATCCAATCTTGGTCCCGCACTACAACGTGAACCCGCCCGACCCGATCACCGATCCGATCCTCGGTTATCTCGAGCCGAAAGCGAGCGTCGGTGTCGATCGACTGATCTTCCGCAGGTTGTTCGTGAAGCTTTCGTACACCGCACAGGTCGAGTCGCCCTTTTCGTATATCGGCTCGTCGGGCGTGCAGCTCTCGACGATTTCGTTGTCGTATCCGGAGCTGCAAGCAACGTTGAACGTCATCGACAACAAGCTCCATCCGCACGTCGGATTTTCGATCGGCAACATCGTGCAATACGCCGGCGGCATTTTCGGCGGCACCGCACACGACATCAAAGTGCAGCCCGAAGGCCGCGTGTACATCCCGCTCGGAAAACGAATCACATGGGCGACGCGCGCGACCGTCGGCTTCATTTTGCCGCAAAATTGGGGTGACTACATTCGCAACGATTTGGGCGACGCGCCGAAGTTCGACGCGAACAACAAAATCATCCCGGAAAACCACGACTCCGTTTTCGAGGTTCGCGATCTCGAGATCGCTCTGTTCCGCGGCCTCTATTCGGGCGGCCCGTCGTCGAACCGCGGATATCCGGTGCGATCCATCGGTCCGTACAGCTTCGTTCCGTTCTTGAATCCAGCGTCGGTCGGAAATCAGTTCAAGAAAGGAGCAGCCTGCGTTTCCGCGGTCACGAACGCCCAAAACGGGAGCGCAACGAGCGGTCCTCCGAATACCTGTGACTCGCCGGTAGGCGGAATGAGTCTTTGGGAAGCATCGACCGAGCTCCGCATCGACATTGCCGGGCCGCTCTCGATCGCCACGTTCGTCGATGCCAGCGACGTCTCGCCCGAGGTGCTCGACATCCGTTTGAACTATCCGCACATGTCAGTCGGCGGCGGCGCTCGCTACGACACGCCGGTGGGTCCGATCCGGCTCGACATCGGATATCGCCTCGACGGTCCGTTCGATCACCCCAAAGATTCCGTGCTCGACCCCGACGTACGAAGCGATTCTTACGGCACCATTCTCAAACAACCGATCGCGATCTCGGCGGGCATCGGTGAGGCGTTCTGATGCCGAAGCAGACGCGCCTTCGTTTGATCATCGCGCACACGCTGCACGTGATCGCGTTGGTCGTGACGTTCGCGCTCTCGCTCGTCGCTGCGCTATTTTTGAATTTGAATTTGCCGGCGACGCGCCGCTTCGTCGCGAGCGCCGTGACGTATGCGCTGGGTGATTTGTTCGAAGGCAAGCTCGTGATCGATCACATCGACGCGATTGGTCTCGGCGGCGTGCGCGGCGTGCGTGCGCACGTGCTCGACGACACAGGTCAGCAAGTGATCCGCGTGGGCGGCCTGAATGCGAACGCGTGGGTAATCGGAATCGTGAAATCAGTGGTCCTCGGATCCGGCGACATCGAGATCCAGATCGCGCGCGTTTACATCGACGACGCCGACGTCTCGCTCGATCAGAACGGAACCGACGTCCGTATTGCGCGCGCATTTCAGCCAAAACCAAGCACAAAACCTCCCACCCCGGGTCCGAGCCGCGGCGTGAGAGTTCAAATTTCCGAAGTCGCGATTGCGCACGCGTGGGTTCACGGATCGCTCGCGCCGGTGCCGCCGCTCGACGTCGACGCGAACGACGTTCGTACGCGCGTGAACATTGCCGCCATCGGTCAGGCCACCGACGACGTGCGCGTCAACATGGGACACGTCCATCTTCTCTCGCGCAACGCGCCTTACAACGCGAACCTCGACGGCGACGCGCATGCTGATGTCGCCATTCCGATCTCCACAGCCGGTGCGTTGGCGATCGGCGGCAGCTACCACGGCGACATCGCGGGGATCCCGGCGCACGTCAAAGGCGGCATCAACGGTCGAAAGGTCGACGCGGTCGTCGAAGTGCCGCGCGTCGAGGTCGATCGCGTGAAGAAAATTTTGCCAGGAGCGCTTCTCGCCGATCTCGCATCGGCCCATGCCGAGGTCCACGGAACGCTCGACGCGCTCGATGCGACGGCGCACGCGAAGATTGGTCCGGGCGTCGTCGACGCAAAAGCGAAAATTGTTCTGACGCCAATAGTGAAGATCGACGGCACCGCGACGATCGAGCACGTCGACGCACGCGCATTCGTGAAAGATGCTCCGCCGACCGACGTCAGTGCGAACGCGCAAGCGTCGATCCGCTTGGAAACAGCGGGTATCATGGGCACCTTCGATGTCGACGTCGCAAAGGGAATGGTCGCGAAGACTCCGACGCCCGCCGCGAACGTGAAAGGGACGCTCGCTCCGACGCTCATTACGGCAACGGCGACGATCGACGAGCCGGGTGCTCCGACGGTTGCCAACGCGCGACTCGATTTGAACAAGACCACGATCGTTTTCGACACGAGATCGAAGGTGGGCTCGCTCCAAAATATCTCGCAGCTGAATCACATGCTGCGTGGATCGGCAGACGTGCGAACTCACGGCACGCTCAATCTCGCAAAGAGCACCATCGACGCCGACTACGAAGTAGTGACGCAAAATTTCGGAGCGTCCGGAGTTGCGGCAAAACAGATTGAAACCAACGGCCATGTTCGCGGTCCGCTCACAACGCCGACCATCGACGTCGCTGCTCACGCGCATTCCGTTTCGGGCGTCGGCGTCGCCATCGAAACGGTCGACGCGGATGCAACGATCGACATCGGACCCGCCATCACGGTGCGCGAAGCCGTCGTCGACGTGTCGACCGGAGAGGAGCACATCAAAGTGAAAGCCGACCGTGTCATTGCGCAAAACGGCGGAGTAAAGGTCCAGGGCGCCACGATCGACGGCCTCGGCAAGCTGATCGGCGTCGAAGCAGAAGAAGCGAACGGCCTCCTCGCGGCGAGCGTTCATGCGCGCGACATCGACCTCGCGAAAGTTTCGCGCGTGTTCGGCGAAACGAAGTACGTGCGGTCGGGAAGAGTGTCGGTCAACGCCGACGTGAAGCTCACGCACGCGAGCGCAAGTGGCCAAATTGCCCTCGATTTGAGGCATGGCTGCATCGGGCCGATCGATGACATGCAAGCCCACATAGACGCGACGTTGCTCGGTCGAGGCGGAATGGCGAACGTGCATTTCGAGGTTCCGCAATACGGGCGCATCGACGTGAACACGTCGACCATTAAATTGAACGGCAGCCCTCTGTCTGCGACGTCATGGACCGAAGCCACCGGCGACGCGCAGATCGACGGCGAGGTGAATCTCAAAAACGTGACGCCACTTTTGCCGGCGAAAACGATCAGCGATCTCGAAGGTACGGTGGTGATCGATGGCGAGATCAAACGCACCGATTCGCATTCAGCACCCTCGGTCGAGCTCGACTTGGACACACGCAGCTTGGTCGTTTCGCAAGCGCCCAACTGGACCATCAACGGCGTCGACCTTCACGTCGCAGCGAACATCGACGAGAAAGGACACGCGCAAATCATCACCAACGTGCACGACAAGATCGGGCACATCGTAGAGGTTAACGCCGAAGCCGATCTGCCCATGAACGAGCTCGTCGCACTGGCCCCGAAACGCTCAACGTTGGAGAAAACGGCTGCAACCATCGACATCGAAGTACCCGAGCGCAATTTCGAATCGTTTCCGCCAATCGTCGGCCTTCAAGGGATCAAAGGAAAAGTCCAGGCGACCGTGAAAGCAAATGGCTCCTACGACGCGCCGAACCTCACCGCCGTCGTACGCGTTACGAATTTGAGGACGCCGACATTGCCGCTCACGCTCGCGACCAGCGGCGAGGTCAGCGCGACGTACGACGGCAAAGAGCTCGACGTGATCGGAAACGTCGTCGCGAAGAAAAAGACGGTGCTCGCGCTGGATGCGAAAGCGAATCTGCTGTGGCGCGACGTTCGAACGTTCGGCGCGTCGTTCGATCTTCCGTGGGACGCATCGGCACATGCGGTTATTTCGTCGTTCCCACTTCAAATCGTCGCGCCGCTGGCCGACCGCGGAATCAAAGGCGCGATCGACGGCGAGATCAGCCTCTCCAACCTCCACAAAGATGCGGCGCTCGATGCGCAGGTGTCGTTCGAGACGTTGAAGGTCGGCAAAGCGGTCTACACGAATTGCTATTCGCACGCGACGATCGACGGGAAAGCGATGAATGCGATCTTCCGCATCGATCAAAAAGACGGTTTTGCGGAGGCGACCGCGAACGCCGGATCGACGTGGGGTAAAAATTTCTTTCCGTCACTCGACGCTTCGAAGACCGTCGCGGGTTCGCTAAAAGCCCATAATTTGAGCATCGCGGTGGCGCAGCCCTTCCTCGACGATTACTTGAATCAACTCGACGGTCGTCTCGACGCCGGCATCCAAGCAACGATTCCACCGGCTGGCACGCCGGCCGTGCAGGGAAAACTTTCGCTTCACGACGGCATCGTCCAGTCGCCGATCATCGGCGAAGAGTTCAAGAACGTAAGCGCGACGGTGGATATCGCCCCGGCGGGAACGGACACCATCGCGACGGTGCCGTCGCTCGTCATGAACGGAACGACGGGCAAGATCCAAGCAACGGCATCCGCCCGTTTTCACGGAATCAATTTTGCGGGCGCCAATGTCATCGCGCAAATTCCCAAGGGCGAGGAGGTGCAACTTACGTTCGAGGGCCAGGACTACGGCGAGGGTTACGGAAATGTGAACGTAGCGATCGCCTCGCCCAAGCCGAATTACATGTCGGTCAAAGTCGCGATTCCTAACTTCCACGTGACTATTCCGGACCTCTCGACGCGCGGTTTGCAAGAGCTCACGCCCGCTGCCGACATCAGGCTCGGCGTGCACAGAGTCGGCGGTGAGTTCACGCCGCTCGCGATCGGCGTGAAGCAGGAGCCGCCTGCGCCGAGCAAAGGTCAGCTCGATATCGACATTCAAATGGGCAACGACGTCCAGGTCGCGGTCGCGGACATCGTGAAGGCGCAGCTTACCGGTGGCCCGCACATCACGGTCACCAACGAATCAGTCGTGACCGGACAGATCAAAATCCCTGACGGACAGCTCGACGTTCAAGGAAAACAATTCGACATTCAAGGCGGCAGCACGGTCACGTTCAACGGCGGCGACCCCGGAAATCCAGACATCGTCGTCAGCGCGATGTGGCCCGCACCCGACGGCACGCGGGTGTACGCCAACTTCAACGGACCTTTGAAAACCGGCAAAGTGACGCTTCGAGCAGAGCCGGCCAAAACCCAAGACGAGATTTTGGCGTTGATCCTTTTCGGGAGCAGCGACGAAGCGGGCGGGCAGAACGCCAGCGAAAGCTCGGGCACGCAGGCGGCAGGAACCGCCGGCGGATTCGCAACGTCGGGTTTGACCAAGGGCCTCAATCAGCTCACGGGCGTCGACGCACAGGTGAAGATCGACACCAGCGAAGCGAACAACCCGAAGCCGGAGGTGCAAGTGCAGATCACCCGCACCATCTCGCTCGAGCTCGCCACCATCATCGGTGCTCCGCCCTTCGGCGACAACCCCGACACCGAATACGCCACCGTCGATTGGCGCTTTTATCCGCGTTGGTCGCTCGCCACCACGTTCGGCAACACCGGAACATCCATTCTCGACGTTCTTTGGCAATACCGTTACTGACATTGAGGTTAAGCTTAGGGTTAAGGTTTTCATTTCTCGAAGATGCCCAGACCCATTCGAAATTCCTCTGCGCACGGTGAGCCGCACAAAAGCGGTCGCTCGCCATGGCTGCGCGCAGCGGTTCTCGGATCGGACGACGCGATCGTTTCGACGGCCAGCCTCATGATCGGCGTAGCTGCGTCAAACGCTTCAAAACAAGGCATTTTGGTCGCTGGTATTGCCGGTTTGGTTGCCGGGTCGATGTCGATGGCAGTCGGTGAGTACGTTTCGGTGAGCTCACAACGCGACGTCGAGAAGGCCGATATCGAGCAAGAAAAACGAGAGCTCACGAGCGACCCGAATGCCGAGCTCAACGAGCTGGCGGGCATCTACCGACAACGCGGCCTCGACAAAGAATTGGCCATGAAGGTCGCCGAGCAATTGAGCGAGCACGATCGGCTCGGCGCACATTTGCGCGACGAGCTCAGCATCGATCCCAAAGACCTCTCGCGACCAATCCTTGCAGCGCTCGTCTCAGCGGCGAGCTTCGGCACGTTCGCGGTCCTTCCGATCCTCGCGCTGCTCGTGGCGCCGTTCGCGCTCCGCATTCCGACGATTGCGGCCATCTCACTCGCAGGTCTTGGATGTCTCGGTGCGCTCGGAGGCTATTTGGGTGGCGCGCCGATTCTTCGTGCAGCTGCGCGCGTCACGATCGGCGGTGCATTGGCCATGACGATTACGGCGGTCATCGGACGAATCGTCGGTGTGTCGGTTGGATGACTGATCCGCAACCTGACGATAACGGAGCTGAAGCGCGAGCAATCGAGGCGACCGAGCTGCAACACGACGCGTGGGTCGTTAGGTTAACAATCGTACGTTCGTCCCGCGTGCCGGCAGTTGCGCGTCGGTCGTCGATGATGAGACAACCAAAGTCGTAGTGGAGGCGCACCCCATGTCGAATGAAAAGCCGAAGGCAGACAAAGCTCCGATTCATCGCCGTGACAACTCCGGGCATCTCGATCCGAAATATGCGGCGGACCTCGACGCGCGCCGCAAAGAGGCTGGCGGAAAAGACGACAACGTGGCGTTTCTGGACGGCAAATCGAAGAGCAAAGATCCGCTCGCCGAAGAGCTGGGTGAGAATTTCGTGAAGTCTGCTGTGAGCGGCGAAGAAGCCCTCGAAGACGATCTCGATCAAGTCACCGAAGAAGAATCGGGCGGCCCGTTCGTCGAAACGAGCGGCGCCACCGAGTTCGCCGACGGTACGGATGCATCCAATCCGAAAGGCGCCAAGCGCGAGCCGTTTCCCAAAACCTGATTCTCTCGGGTATTCAAGACGACATGACGACTCTGCAGCAACCGCCGTCGTTTTTGAAATACGTGCCCAATGCCCTCGCGTTCGGAACCAGCGGTTTGCGCGGGCTGGTCACCGACATCACCGATCTCGAGACGTACATCAACATCAAGGGCGCGCTTGCGTACCTGTTCGCGATCGGTGACACGCAGCCCGGAGCCGGCGTCGTGCTCGCAGAAGATTTGCGGCCGAGCAGTGATCGCATCATGCGCGCGTGTGCTCGCGCGATCGAAGACAGTCGCTGCAGCGTCGAAAATGCCGGAAAAGTCCCTACGCCAGCGTTGGTTCTTCGTTCGATGAAGAAAAAAGAATGCGGCGTCATGGTGAGCGGAAGTCACATTCCGTTCGATCGCAACGGCATCAAGATCAACAAAAGCGTCGGTGAGGTCTTGAAGTCCGACGAAGAAGGCATCGTGCGAGAGGTCACACGCGTGCGCGCCGAGGAGTACGCGAAGAGCGCGAAGGACAGCATCTTCGACGAGAATGGAATGCTGAAAGATACGCCGGAGCTACCGCTGGTGAACGCGAGCGCGCAGGATGAATACGTCGCGCGCTACGTGAACGCATTCCCGCACGGCCTTTTGAAGAAGAAACGAATCGTCGTTTACCAGCACTCGGCAGTCGGTCGCGATCTGCTTCCGAAAATTTTGGAATCACTCGGCGCAGAGGTCGTCACGTGCGGCAAGAGCGACGTCTTCATTCCGGTCGACACCGAGAACATTACCAACGAGGAGCTCGCGCTGCTCGAGCGTTACGTCACCGAGGCTGAGACGTCGGGCGGTGCGGTCGACGCGCTCGTCTCGACCGACGGGGATTCGGATCGTCCGCTGGTCATTGCCGTTCTTCCGAAAGGCACCACGCCGCGCGTTCGTTTTTTGCCGGGTGACTTGCTCGGAGTCATCGCCGCCGGATATTTGAAAGCAGACGCTGCATCGGTTCCGATCAGCACGAACGACGCCGTCGAAAAGCGCGCGAGCGACATCGGAATGGCAATCGAAAAAACGCGCATCGGTTCTCCGTTCGTCGTCGCGTCGATCGAAAATCAGCGACGAAATAAGGCATTTTCGCGAGTCGTCGGCTGGGAAGCAAACGGCGGATTTCTCGTCGGGAGCGAAATCAAATTGGACGGTGGAATGCTGGCGCCCCTGCCCTCGCGCGACTCCACGTTGCCGATCCTCGCCAACTTCGGGGCGGCCATTCGCGCAAAGATCTCGCTCGCGAAATTGTGGGATGCGCTACCGAAGCGTTTCGGTCGCGCAGGTCTCATCGACAATTTTCCAGTCGCCACCTCGCGCGCCATCGTCGCTGCGCTCACACCTGCCGGCGGAAAGATCGAGAGCGAAGTCTCGACCGACCTCGCCGACTTGCTCGCGCGCTTCTTCACCAAAGCAGACGGCTTCGGCAGACCCCTGAAGATCAACGTGCTCGACGGCGTTCGCATTTGGTTCGACAACGGCGACGTCGCGCACATCCGGCCGTCCGGCAACGCGCCTCAGTTGCGCATCTACGCGAACGCCGACTCTCAAGAACGCGCCGACAAGATCGTGCAGCTCGGCTTGCGCGAGCCCGACGGAATTTTGCGCGCCCTCGAAAACGCCTTTAAATAAAGCTCATTCGTCGCGCTCGGCTTTTTTGCGCGCGCGGTCGGCGTCGTCTTCGCGGGCCTTCTCGCTGAGAAATCGGACGCTGCCGTCGGGAGCGAACACGCGCAGGACCGAGTCGTGGCCGAACGTCATCATGGTGCCGTCCGGAAGGACGAGGAGATTTCGGTCAGAGCCCATCGGCGTTCCGACCGACGATCCGTCCACGATCAAGCGCACGTCGCGACCGTTGGGTGAGATGCGAAAAATGCCGTGCGAGCTACCGCGCATGCTGACGAGAAAATAGGAAGCGCCGGACGCGTCGATGCACGGCGACCCATACTCGTTTCCGTGTTCCTCGGGGAGCTTGGCTTTGAAAATGATTTTTCCTTGCGCGTCGAGGCGAGCCACGTTCGCGCTGCGCCACAAATACAGCGATCCGTCGCGTCCGGATTTGCAGCTCGTGTAGTCGGTGTAGAGCTCGATTGGGCGGTCTTTGAGCTCTTCGATTGACGATGGATGTTCTGCTTCGGCGACGACACGATGTCGCTTGTCGCCGTCGCCGCTGAACAGCGGTCGCAATTTTTGGTGTTTTTCCCCACCGAAAAGGCCCTTTCCGAGAGGCCACGTTTCGAGCGGTTGGCCGTCGTGTGTCCAGCGCAACAAGCGATGATGCAGCAGTCCGATGATCGCACCGTCGGGCGCGATGGTGAGGTCTTCCAAAAATTCGAGATCGAAAAAGTGCGCCTGCGAATTCGGTGGCTCGACGCCGCCGAGGGTCGCTGCCGTCGAGCCGTCGTTTCCGGAAATCACGATCGCGCCGTGACGACTCTCGCACCACACGAGCAGATACCCGCTCGGCGTCATGACCATGTGCGAGTCGTCCTGATTTTCTTTGATCGGAATTTTCTCGCGCAGCCAACGAAGATGAAATTGCGCGTCGGTCGACCAAAGCGAGAGGTTGTCGTTGAATGAGTCGCCGCCGCGAAAGCCCAAAAAATAGAGGTTTCCGCGATCGTCGGTGACAACGTCACACAAGCTGTTCCACGACATGTCGACTTTGTCGGCGTTTTGAACGACGGCCGTCGCGGTGCTCCACAAATAAAAGCTTCGTTGGAGCGGCAGCGGATGAAGCTTTGCCCAGATGGCCTCCGCGATCACGATCTGCGATCGACAGTGACGACAGGGAATCGCGCGCTGGCTCGATCCGTCGACCGGAAGATTTCCGCCGCACGCTGGGCAGCTCACGATCTCGCTCGTCGACGCCATCACCGGTGCATGCTGTGCACCGTCGTCGTTCAACGCGGCGAAGTCCTCGCCGATCACGTGCGTTACGCCGCCCAAACCAGCGAACACCGGCGGCAACAGACGAACGCTGACCTTGTCTCCGCAATTCACGCAGATGCACCAACCGCGTTGCGCATGCGCCAGGGCTTGCGGCAACGGAAGCGCAGCGTTGCAACGCGCGCACGCTGCGTCTTTGCGCACGAAATTACGGATGAATGGAATCGCAGCTTGCACCGGCGCGACGTGATCTCTTCCGGGCTCGGCGAGCGGACCGTCCAGCGCGGGTGATTCCAAGACTTGCTTCCAAGTCGCCGCGTCGACCGGCACGACCTGCGCGCATTTCGGACAGCGCAGATTTGCGATCGCGTTTACCGGAAAATTTTCATGACAGCGCGGACACGAGGTGTTGAGGACGATACCGATCGAGCTCATCGCCCTCCACGATAACGCGACTACGAAACCGGATTGCTCGCTTTTCCGTGCGCCGTCTCTTCGTAGATGATCCCCTTGAATTCACGCTCCGCGCTGCGCAATTGCCAGTCGCCTTGAAAGAGCACGACCGCGCGACCCCGAACGTCGAGCGCCGGAACACCGAGGCGTTCGCGATCGAAGGCGAGCAGATCGATGTCGGTTCCATCTTCGCGCGAGACCCAACGCGCGAAATCGCACTGCATGGGCTCGAGCCGCGCGTCGACGTCGTACTCATTTTCCAAACGATATTTGACGACCTCGAGCTGCAATCGTCCGACGGCTCCCAAGATCGGATCGCCACCGCGCGCCGGCGTGTAGAGCTGAATCGTTCCTTCTTGCGCGAGCTGCTCCAGCCCTTTTTTCAGCTGTTTGCGGCGCATCGGATCCATCATCGACACGCGAACGAAAAACTCCGGCGCGAAGCTGGGGATCTCTTCGAAAGTAAAATCTTTTCCGGCAGTGAGGGTGTCGCCAATCTCGAAGACGCCCGGATCATAAAGTCCGAGCACGTCGCCGGCGCATCCGCCTTCGACGATGGTGCGTTCTTGCGCGAGAAAAGTAGTGGGATTCGCGAGCCGCGTGGTCTTCCCAGTGCGAACGTGATGCACCTTCATTCCGCGATCGAATTTACCGGAGCACACGCGCATGAACGCAACGCGATCACGATGCGCCTTGTCCATGTTTGCTTGGATCTTGAAGATGAATGCACTGAATGCGTCGGTCGGGGCGACGGGCCCTTTCGAGCTGATGTGTGTTCCGGGTGGCGGCATGCGCGCGCAAAATGCCTCTAAAAATGCCTCGAGCCCGAAGTTGTTCACCGCGCTGCCGAAGAACATCGGCGACACGTCACCGCTCAGGAATTTTTTCTCGTCGAAGGCGTCGCCGGCTTCGTCCAAAAGCGCCGCTTCTTCTTTGAGACGCGCGTAGCCCTCTTCGTCGAGCTCTTCGCGGACCATCGGATCGTCGATGCCCGTAACGCGGACCGGTGCGATTTCCGAGCCCGCCAGCGTGCTGGAGTTCGCGCGTTCTTTGTCGAAAAGATAAACGCGCTTTTCGTCGCCGCTGCCGAAGCCACGCGAGTAAATGCCGCGAAATGTAGCGCCGCGATAGATCGGCCAAGTGACCGGATACACGCCGATGCCGAGCACGCTCTCCACTTCGCCGATGAGCTCGAACGGCTCGCGTCCGGGCCTGTCCAATTTGTTCACGAACGTGAAGATCGGCATCTTCCGCGATTTGCAGACACGAAATAATTTCTTGGTCTGCGCTTCGACGCCCTTCGCGCAATCGAGCAGCATGACGGCGCCATCAGCCGCATGCAGCGTGCGATACGTGTCTTCCGAAAAATCCGCGTGACCCGGCGTGTCGAGCAAGTTCATCGACAGGCCGCGATACGGAAATTGCAAAACGCTGGTGGTGATCGAAATTCCGCGCTCGCGTTCCATCTGCATCCAGTCGCTCACCGCAGACGCACGACCGCGTTTCGCCTTCACGGCGCCGGCGAGCTGAATCGCTCCGCCGTAAAGCAGCAGCTTTTCAGTCAGCGTCGTCTTTCCGGCGTCGGGGTGAGAAATGATCGCAAAGGTGCGACGACGCGCAATTTCGCGCGCCAAATCCCGCTGCGCAGGATCGAGAGATGAATCGGTTTCGTCGCCCATAACAGGCGTTTTCTAGCACGGCTCCGCTGTTTCAGGCGCGCGTGCGTGCGTGTGATAACGTTTCTGCCGTGGGATCGGGTCCTGAAGACGCGCGCGACCGGCTCGCTGTCATCGGCGAAATCGCCGCGGAGATCGCGCACGAGCTTCGCAACGTTTTGCAGGTGATTACGGCGAGCGCCTACGTCGCACGCCAAGATCCGGCAGCCGGTCTTCCGCACATTTTGAAGATCGAAAAGAATGCACGATTGGCACATTCCATCGTCGACGACTTGATGTCACTTGCGCGCGGTGAGCCCACGCACGCCGAGCCGGTGCTCCTTTATGACATCGTCGTTGCCGCACGAACGGAGATCGAGCCGGGCGTCGCGAATTGGGAAGACGCGATCGAGCCGAGCGGTCTTCGCGTGCGCGCGCATGCCGGTTTGGCCACACGCCTCTTTCACGTGCTCTTCGAAAACGCCATCCACGCCGCGTCTCCCGGGCCGCCAACCATCACGACGCGCGCAAAAATCGACGCCGGAAATCTCATCATCGAGGTGAGCGACGACGGCCCCGGTGTTCCCGCGCACATCGCCTCGAACATTTTCGATCCGCTCGTCACGGGCAGAGACGGCGGCACGGGACTCGGTCTCGCGCTCGCGAGAAGAATCGCAGCAGCGCACGCGGGAACTTTGTCGCTCGTGGAAAAAACCGGCGACGATCGCGGCGCGACGTTTCGAATCGTGTTTCCGAATTCGTAGAAGCGAGCTCTAATTTCGCCTCCGCGCCCGATGGGGTAGGTGGAATTATTTTGGTTGCTCGATGAATTGAGTCTCCGAAAAACGTTGCGAAACACCTGGGCATGACATTTTTTGCAAACCGCGGGCGAAACGATTCAAGGTGGGCGACCACGTAGGCTGGAGCTCCGAGACCGGTCACGTCAGCGGCAAGATCATCAAGATCCATACGCACGATGAGTTATCGTCGAGAGTCGTGGATGACGTCACAATCAGGCGCGTCCATTTCGGCGATGCTGCGTTTCGTTTTCGTCGTTTGTGAAATGTAAGGCTCATCGAGACGTCGACGCTACGTTCGTGACCGCGCGCATGTGGGCAAGAGCGTAGAGTGGGATCGGTGTGGCGCAGAGCATTCGTGGCGAGCTGGGTTACGGCGTTTTCGCTGCTCGGCAAACGTCCGCTTGGCGACAAGCTCACGGTCACTGTCGTGCGAGGAGACGAGACGATGAAGCTCGTCGACTCCTATGACAGATCGGTTTGACGCTAGGGTTCAGCCGATGCGCGGTTCTTTTTTCGACGGCTTCAGCACACCCATGATCGCGTCGAAATGTTTCTCGCAGACCAAGCCTCGCTCGACTCCGCTGCGTGGGTCGGTGTTTTCGTGATCGATGACGCAGGGTGCAAATTTGAAGCGTTTGCGAAGCGATGCCTGATCGAGAACGCACGCGAAGTAGACCCACTCGCGACAGTTTTCTGACCAAGGCGCGCCGCGAGAGGTGATGCGGATGCCGCGATCGATGAGCTCGTTTTCGAGCGCGCTCAAGTGCTCGCACAAGGCCATCACTCCGCCTCTTCCTTGATGACGAGTCGTTTCACTGCGCCCAGCATTGTCGTTCTCCTATGTTCTGCCGATGGTGATGCGGAGCTATCGCTCTGCACGAAAAGCATTAACCCTATACCTTATATCTTGTACCTTTAACATCACCGCCTCCGCCGCTCCTCCGCGTTCTTAGGGGCTGCATCAATCACGATGTGTCCGATTCGACATATAGATATCGAATTCGACATGTCTTGGCTTCGCAAGCGCTCAAATGCCGTTCGCCGGCGCGAGGCCAACTCTTCGCTACCGCATCGCTCGCCGCCGGAACGTTCAACACCCAGGCCAACTTCGTACGCGACGTGACGCTCAGCCCTACGGATCCGACGACCGACGTCATGACCCTCACGATCAAGACACCGGCCCCCGACGCGGGCTTCATCGTGTCGCATCCGGGGATGCCGTCCGCCGTGATCAGCATCGACGCGGACTTTCCGGTCGAGTCGCCCATCGGCGTTACGGTCGAGACGAGCGCGGAGCTCGGAGCGCTGGCACCACCGGTCGGCTTCGCCGTCGACTGCGACTTCGGCAACACCGCGCGCCTCACGATCACACTCCCGAGCGGCTACACGTTCACGTCGGCGAGCGGCGTCTTTCTGTCCGATCCGGGCGCACCGGGGCTCGGGCTTCCTCCCGACGGCGGCACCGGCGTTCATGGCGTCCCCGGCGGCAGCGGCTCCGATGCGTCGACTGGAGGTTCGGGCGAAGGCGGCACCGGCGAAGATGGCAGCACTGGCGACGATGCCGGAAGCAGCGCGAGCCCCGGATCGTCCGACAGCGGCGGATGCAACACGACGGGCTCCGCGTCCACCGGTGTGGCTTCGCTCGGTGGGCTCGCCGCGTTCGCTGCGCTCGCGACGCTCCGTGCACGCCGTCGCCGACGCCGTCGCCGACGCCGATGACTGAGGTCAGAGGATTAGCGCACGTCATGCGTGCCCACTTCGGCGCTCTCGTGGTCCCTCCTGATCGACCGAAAACGCTAGTCGCGGTTTGTTCGTCGCTTCGTTCAGCCGATTTTTTGCGGGATCGACGTTCGCTATTTTTTCACGAACGATGCCGGCAGCAGCGCGTCGACTCTCGTCTGGCGAATATTTCTTTGAGCTTCTTCTCACTCCAAACCTCGTTCCCACGTGTCTAACGACTACTCGACGCAGGCGATGCCGAGCTGGCTCGAGAACGCTGCTCGGCCGACATCGCTCGAAGTCGGAACCGCGCCGCCTCAGCACATTCGGTATCACTCCCCAATTCGCCTTACACATGGGTTAGGCCACAGGTCTTTGCAGACGAGCGCCTCGTTTGCGCATGCAGTGGGATTCGTGATTACGCAACAACGAAGGCGGTTCTTCATACACTTCAATTCGACCAACAAGGCTCGCTCCTCTCGGAGATCGACCAGGGCTGGGAGCTCGAAATCTATAGGCTCGGCGAAGACGTAATTCTCGGCGAGCGCGACCCCGACACCGACTCAGCTCCAAATGCGTATCGGGTGAATGCCCACATCCTCCGGACAAAAGCGGATGAAGCGAGCAACGAGCTCGATGAGCTTCTCACGCAGATCCGGTCCGCGCTCGGCCTGGACTTGTGGGGTGCTTGGTGAGGTGAGAAAAAAGTGCCGAGGGGGTTCGCCGGACGCCGGCTCCACGACGGCGGAGCGCGCGGGACCAAAATCTTCCGAAGCCCAAATAGTCTCTCTTCTTCTTCCGCTGCTACCCTCGCCAAATGCAGCCGCCGACCGACTACTTCTCACTGGTCGAGTCGTATGACGAGCATCATTCCATTTTCTCACGCCTCGACGCCGCGACGAAAGAGGAGGCGAGCAAGCAGCTCTTTGCGCTCGCTACCCGGCTGCTCCAGCGTGATACGGCCACGCGAGAGACGTTCGAAAAGATCGCTGTCTGGCACGCCGACAAATTTTATCGGCTGGTGAACCAGCTCGACATACTCGATGGCAGCTCGCTTCTGTTTCTCCGATCGGTCGGCGCCGCTTTCGACGGCATCGCAAAGGCACGGGGAACATCGGTCGCGTATCTGGTCGACAACCAAGTGCCTCCCGATCGACTTCTCGGCGTGCGTGCGGCGTTCTGGGCGCTCGGTTTCGTCGTCGCATCTCCGGAGCTCTTCGTAGGTACGCTGCTCGAAGCCACGCCGGGAGCGAGTCCCGAAAGTGTTTTCGTCGAAGCGATCTCGCTCGCGATGCAGCAGGCCCAGAGCGCGGTCGCCGAGCGCAAGCACGTGCTCTGGGTTTCGGGCGGCGCGGATCTTCGCGCTCTGCAATATGTCGCCGACATGATGGCGGACGCGCCGTTCGTGGGTGCGTTTCGAAACGACGTGCCGGAAGATGGCACGAACGTGCACGTGTTTCGGTCAGGCGGACGAAGCGAGCCGCTTGCTACGTAAACGCATCAAAAGACCGGTAATTTCAGCTCTTCAGCCGGTCGGCCATTCGCAACCTGCGGGGATGCCCTCCCGCAAGGCCTTCTCCTCGTTGCAGCAGTCGGTGTCGCTCCAGCTTTGGCAATCACTCGTCCACTTGGGGCCCGACAGCGCGAGGCCACAAGCGCCGTTGCCACCGCTGCCTGCGTTGCTCGACGAGCTACACGCTGCAGCGACGACGAAAAACAGGACGAAGCAAGGAGTCGAGCGCACGAGCCGACGCGAGCCTTGAGCATCATGAGTGAAGCCTACGCGAAAGTGCATCGCCTGAATGCCGCTCGCTGCGTGGCTTTTTCACCGCATATTCCACGATCGCCAGCGTCGGTAAAAATTTTTACCACTTCATCGGAGCGCCTAGCCGTTGCGCGCAATCAGAGCGAGCGCAGTGACAATCACACCGACGATGCCGAGCAGCAGCATCACCCCTGCAGGCATGACCTTTTTGCTTTTGCGATACGCGCCGATGAAGCGAGCCGCGAGCGCGAGCGACACCACCAGACCCAACGTCAAACCGATCTGCGTGCTCGTTCCCGTGGTGACCAGATAGCCAGCGACGATCAGCGCGGCACCCGAAACGCTCCCCGCGATGAGCGATGGTTTGCTCTTCGCCTTGACGAAGCCCATCACCCCTCCGGCGATCGTGAGCACGCCGAAAACGAAAAGATAAAATCGTGCGAGGTCGATCATGGCTCGTCATACGCCTAAGACAGCTTCAAAAATCCGCATTTTTGCGGCGTTTCTGTAAAAAACAGGATCGTCACGGCGTCGTCGCAGAGCGCGTGGTAGGAGTGCCGCGACAAAATGCGTCGCAACGTCCTGCTTCTACTTTCCGCGCTTCTCATCATCATCATTGCCGCCTGCACCGGAGACGACTCTGCGTCGCCCGGGGGCTCGAACGACGGCGGTCTGCTCACCGACGGCACGACCGGCGATGGTCAAGTCGACACCGACGGCGGTCCTGGAAGCGCGGTCACCGTGTTCTGCGAAACGCTT
>JBDTFL010000484.1:0-3376 GCA_039937955.1 Polyangiaceae bacterium
TCGCTACGCACGCGAAAACAAAATTCCATTTTTCGGGATCTGTCTCGGCATGCAATTGGCGGTCGTCGAGTTCGCACGCAATATCGCGGGCCTCGATGGCGCGAGCTCGAGCGAGTTCGATCGCGACACACAATTTCCGGTCATCGATCTTTTGCCCGACCAACGCAACACGCGCAGCAAAGGCGCAACGATGCGACTCGGCGCATTCCCCTGCACGCTTCTCCCGGGCAGCGTCGCCGCAGAAGCATACGGCGCCACCGAGATCAGCGAGCGCCATCGTCATCGCTACGAGTTCGCGAACGAGTATCGCGAGCAACTCGCAGCGGCCGGATTGGTTTTGAGCGGAACGTCACCGGATAAAAAACTCGTCGAGATGATCGAGCTCACCGACCATCCGTATTTCGTCGGCTGCCAGTTTCACCCTGAGTTCAAGAGCCGTCCCACCGCACCGCACCCCTTATTTTCTCGCTTCGTTCGCGCCGCTCTCGAACGCCAAACGACCCGCATCAAAGCCGAGGGAGCACGCCGCGCTGAATCGGCGAGTGGCTCGGCAAGCTCTGCGGCCGGCTCTGAGATCAACTGACCTTACTCACGTGCCAGCGATCCGCGTCGAACGTCCCATCGTCAGAAGTTTTTCGAAAGCCCACGAACGCGAAGCCGCGCGTCACGTTCGCTCGGGCGGTCACGCGATCGTTTGGGCAAGCCCTCACATCGCGACGCTCGTGTTTCGCATTCCGAAAGAGCCGGCAACCGATCTCGGTTTGTGGTCGCTCCTCGATCTCGATCGCTGGCGTTGGCGAAAAATCGACAAAGGCCCGATGCTCGGTCTCGCAGCCGCTCGCGTCCCGATCGATTGCTTGTTCATCGTCAAAGAGCGCATCGATCGCGACTCGGTTTTTCCCGGCACCACCAAGCCCGAAAAATTCGACTGTTTGAAATGCGGCGCGTGCTGCAAGAGCAACGAGGTCGTGCTCAACCGCAGCGACGTTGCGCGCATTCGCCGTCGTCGCCCGGAGCTCATCGAGAAGCCTTACGTGCGCCGACGCAAAGACGGCAAGTTGATGCTCACGCTCTTGAAGAACGGAAATTGCCGGCATTTGGGCGGTGATTTGAAATGCGGCATCTACGAATTTCGCCCCGACCCGTGCTCGAGCTTCGTCGTCGGAAGCGAATGCTGCATGTCGGCGCGCGAAGAAGAAGGCGTCACGAAGCCGCGAAAAAATTAAGAATTCTTCTAAGAATAAATTCCGAAAAGAATTTCGGCGGATCAATAGTCGCCCGGCGCTCGATTTAAATTTTGCTCGCGCGGTGGCGAGGCGATTCGGACGACGCCGATCAGGATGAGCACCCACGCGAATCCGCTGAGCATCGTGCCGATGACGTTCACCATCGATTGTCCGGCGTAAAAGCTTTCCATGCCCGAGCCCATGCGACTCGTGGCCATCGGCAACGCGATGCTCACGATGTAGCGGAGGACGAAATCGAATGTGAGGAGTCCAGCGCCTGCAGCGAGCGGCGACCATGCGTCGGGTCTGCGCGTGCGAACCACCGTCACCGTCACGATGAAGAACGAGAGGTAGATGACGAATTGGATGAAACCGCAGAAGCCGCTGATGATGCTGAAGAGCGTGATGCTCACTTGCTGGGTGCCACCTGCGCGTTCGCGTCGGCCACTTGCTCGAGCCCTTTCAGCTTGCCAGAGATCTCCGGAATGGTGTTCGGATCGGCGATGACGCGGTCCACGAGCGCGCGGCCATCTTTTCCACCGAAACGAAGAAGCGACTCACCCACGCTCACAACCGCGCTTATAATCTCAGGGTTTTCGGCGGATGCGTGATATACTGAAAAGAATTCTTTCAGGATCGGAAGCTGCGCCGGCCCGCCCAAAATGGCCAATGCTTTGGCGGTCTGAAGAACATCGTCATCGGTGTCTGACGGATCGAAAATGTGCGCAGCGAGCAGCGGCGCGGACGCACTGTCTTTCATGGACGCGAGAGCTTGCGCCATCGGACCGACCGGAGGCTCGCGCAAAACGTCTTTCAAAAAGTCATAATGTTTTTCCAAGGCCGCACGCATGTACTGCGCACCGTTCTGACGAGTCGCGAGGGCTGCGCGCGCATCCGCCAAAATGAGCGGCGCCGTTTGCGGTGCGCTCGCGAGGTCGATGAGAACCTTCGTCGCCGACTCTTCGTTCTCGGTCGCGAGCTCACGCAAGAAGAGACGCTGCGCCGAAACGAGCTGCGCGTCGTTGTCGCGTAGCGCGATCGCCAATTGTTCGGGAAGCGACATCGACGTGCCTTGCGCAGCCGGCGCCGCGAGATCGTCGATTTGCACGACGCAGCTTTGAAGTGGCTGACCGAGATCGAGCTGCTTCAGAATTTCGCCGTGACCAGCGCCCAGGATCGTGACCTTGCCAGCTTCGTCGCAAACGACGAGCGAGCCTGCGCCTGCCGCACCTGCAATGACGTTCGTCGGATGGGTGTGCACCCACGCGAGATGCCCGGCGCCGGTGAGGCCCATGACATACCGGAAATACGTGGCGTAAAAGCGATCACCGTCGAGACGCAGCGCCTGATCGTACGGGCCCGGACGCGCATAAAGATGAACGCGATCACGTGCGGTGGCGACTGGTAATTGACGCTCCGACGGCGGATTCATCAAATCCGGAGAGCCGGGGAGCTCGCGCGCCGGGAGCGACAGATGGCTTGCGTTGTCTCGCGACGCTTGCGTGATCCGATCGTCGAATCGAACAATGCCGACCTCTCCGAAGTACAGAGCGCCACCGACGGTCCACGCGTGACTCGTCTTTTCGCGGAGCAAGATGCGGGCAGGCTCGTCGCCGTTCGCGATGTCGAGAACGCTCACGTATTGGTCGTCCCACGGAACGAACGCGTAGCCGCCCATGACCGCGGGAATTCCGAGAACGTGACTGCTCTCGACTTGTCGTACGACAGTGCCGTCGCGTGCGATCGCGAGCAGTGTCGATCCGACTCCGCCCGAGCGCGTGAGGCTCACGACCGTGGTTGCGCCGTCGTCGCCAGCTCCGTAGACGGGGAGCCCGCCGGTGGCGCGTGCCCAAAGTTTTTTTCCGGTTGCGGCGTCGAGCGCGAAGAGCTCACCACCGCCCGAGCCGATTACCAAATCGCCGGTGAGGAACGGACGGGCGTCGAGCGGATGCGCGAACGTCCATTTCGCGCCTTCGCCGAGCGGCTGCGCGATGATCAAATTGCCGTGTCCGGCGATGCCGATGACGATGTTGGCGCCGGGCGGCGCGTGGGTTCCGCGCAGCTTCGATTGAACGACCAAAATCGAGCGGCCCTGATCGTCGCTCCAGTCCGATGAAAATAAATCCGTACGGGTTGCGCCGGCACATGCC
>JBDTFL010000485.1:0-3515 GCA_039937955.1 Polyangiaceae bacterium
GTCGACCAAGAACGTGCGGTCCGAGTGCTGATACAAACCCGAGATCGCCACCAGCAGAATGGCGCTCGCGACGAGACCGACCAGCCCCAGCTTGGATGCGGAAACGCGTGCGCTGTCCGCGGACGCAACGCTCAAGAGCCGATATGCCGAAAGGAACATCGCGCACCAAAACACGTAAAAAAGCACCAGATCGAGCGCCACGAACAACCCGACGATGCTCGCCGCGAGGATCAGAAACGAAGCGTAAAACGCGCGCGGTTTTTCGCTGGAGCTCACGAGGAGAGCAAGAAACGCGACGATGGAAACGACGAGCACCATCGTGACGCTGAGGCCGTCGACCGCGACGAAGTATTCGGCATGGAGCGAGCGAATCCAAACCGCGCGCTCGATCATTTGAAAGCCGTCGTTGCCGTCAGCTCGCGTGAGGTTGCCGTCGAACGTGTGGAAGATCCACAGAGCGATCAGCGCGCCGCTGCCAGTGGCTCCGAGCGCGATGCGCTCGACGAGCGCGTCGGTGCCGAATCCGAAGACGGACATCGCTATGATCAGGAGTGCTGCGAAAATCGGGAGCGCGATGAGCCAGCTCAAAGGATGGTCGGTGACGGCCGGCGCGGCGGTCGTCATTTGTACGCGAACGCCCATCGCAACCTCACCGGCGTTGTCGTCGGTAGATGTGACGACGATTTCTCCGAAGAGCTGTTTGACGCGCGGGTCGTGATCGCTCCATAAAACCGAAACGCGTTTGGATGCGTGCGGTGCGATCGTGGCGCTGGAGCCGTTGCCTTCGATGAATCGTGCGGAGAGCTTGGCGGGCGAGCGCACGTCGTTGTCGTCACCACGCGGTGCAATGCGCGAGACGAAAAGCGGATCGGCGCCGTTGTTCGTAACCGTGAATTCACCGCGAAAATTGGCTTCATCCGCCGCGAGCACGAGCGGACCGGCGCGCTGGTCGGTCGAGAGCGCGACGATGCCGTGCGGCGTTGCGTCCGCCGATGCGGCGCGCGCGAGGAGCATGATCAGCATCACTGCCGAAAACAAAAAGAATGAACGAAGCATCGAAATCATGATTGGCCTCGTCCGCCGGTGAGCCGCGCGGCCAAACGAATGATGCCAGCACCTGCGCCGATGATGCCGTCGATGACGAAACGATCGGTGTCGCGTGCGAGCAGCGATGCGCGGTCGGTGAGTGACGTCGTCACCCGCGCGAACAGTCCGCCGTTTTCTGCGCGAGCGGATTCCCAGGCGTCGAGGCGCGGATCGATTTTCTCGAGCGCACCGCTCTTCGTCGATCGATTGCGAGCGTGCGCGAATCCGGCGAGCGCACCGCCGAACCCGAGCGCCGCCACGAGACCGTCGACTGCACTGCTCTCGTGTGGAGAAGCGGCGACCACCGCCGGCGTGAGCCATCCTGCGAACCACGATGCGTCGGACGTGAACGGGTGTCCGCTCAAAATTCCCAAATCGAAGACCAAGCCCGCAAGCAAAGCGAAGCCGACGAGCGCCAAGACGATGTTGCGCTCGATAGAGTCATTCTCGGTAGTCGTTGACTTTTTAGTCGTTTTTGCGGGCTTTTTGGGTTCTTTGTTAGTTGTAATATGCAACCATCGCCAACACGCGTAACCGAGCAGGCTGGTCGCCGTCGCGCCGAATACGACCAAGACCGCGCCGGAAATTCCGACGAGGCGATCAGAGACGAGCGCAGCACCGAGCGACCGAATCACCGCGAACGAAATGCCCGCTCCCGGAATGGGTGCGATGGACAGGGCGACGACGGCGAGTCGCAATGACGATTGAGCGTCTGGCGAAGACGCTCGGGCAGACGCAAGAGCGACGGCACTGATGGCGACCGAGGCGATGAGAGGCAGGACGACGGCGTCGACCGACGAGCCGGCACCAAACGCGAGCAACGCGAAACCGAATTGCGCAGCAGCAAGATGACCGACCAGCCGCGTGGCCACCGACGACGCACACGCAGAAGCGGCGGCAATCAACGCGGAGACGGCACCCACGATGGCGACGACCGTGCTCGCGGCTGGCGAGAGCTCGAACAAAAACGAAACGCGCGCGAGCAAGTAGATCCCCGTGCACACGGCGATGCCCTGAACGAGAATCGCGGTCGGCAGTTGTGAGGCTTCCGTTGAACCGGCGAGCCACGCCTCGAAGGGAGCTGCGGCGCCTCGCAACATAGCGGCGAGCAACAAGAGGAGGCACGCGAACGTGATCGATCCGAGCGAGCCCGACACGCGGCGCGCGATCAATGCGTCTTTGCGCCAGGGCGTTCCGTGGTCATCAACCAGCGCGAGTTGATCGCGCATTTCTCGGTAATTCGTGGTTGCGCCGACGAGCACGAGGGCGACCTCTGCGCCCTCGACGAAGCGGACGTGGGCCACGATCGAGTCGTCGAGACCGGACCCCGGATGAACGCGGAACGTGTGCATGCCGGCGTCTACGGGTTGCCGCACGGCAGGTGCGCGCAACGGTGCTCCGGCGGTTTCGAGTGGCGTGCGCGACTCGTCGATGAAGAGGAGCGCGCCCGGCGTGCTGGCCAACGTAACCGCGCTCTTCGCGTTCGGCGTGGCGTGACCAACCGGTGTGTTAGGCGCAGCCATGTTCGAGACCGCGGCATAGCGTGCGTCGAGGTCGGGGATGTAGTCGCCGTCCGAAAATGTTCCGCCGAAGGTCCAGAAGAGCGTGGCAGCCGCCAACAGGAACGCGCCGTCACTGGCACGTGCGGCCACGAACGAAATCCGACGAGCACGCGCGCCGCGTTCGAGATTCGAGGTCGCAAACGACGAGACGAGCACGCCGGTCGCCCCCCAACCAATGAGCGCGAGCAAAAAGTTGTCGGCGAGAAGGAAAAAAAGCGCTGCGCCAATGCACGCATCGAGTCTGGCGTAATTGCGCCACGACATTTTTTTCTTCGATGCGCTGTCTTTGCGCGACGCGAGGAGAAACACGACGCATGCGCCCAGACCCGCGATGACGACGGCGAATGAGGCAGCGAGTGGGTCGAGCGCGAAGTCGAGGTTGATGTCGAGCTGACCGATTCGCAGCAGATTCGCGAAATGCAGCAGAAAATAGCGGGAATTCGCCGCGAGCTGCACGAGCGCGAACGCGTAATAAAGCGCGGTGACGAACGCCGCGACGGGACCGGCGACCGCGATGCGCTTGATGGTTTGCTCGGTGTCCGCCTTCTCTTTTTCCGACGCCGAGCCGAGCGTCAGACCGAGATACGAAACGGCGACGGCAGCAGCCAAGGGAAAGAAGACGACGCACCAAAGTTGGGGCGCGAGCTCGACGTGTTGGACCCCTCCGTGCGTCTCGATCATTTCGGTTCGGAAAGCGGCATCACACTAGGATCGCTCGCCAAAAGACGCCAGCGAAAGCCACGTTAAAGGAACGGGCTGGGACGCAAAGAAGTCGGGGTCGGTGCTCCTCTAGACGCCTGCGCGTTGCTCGGCTTGCTCGACGCCTGCGCGTTGCTCGGCTTGCTCGACGCCTGCGCGTTGCTCGGC
>JBDTFL010000486.1:0-9386 GCA_039937955.1 Polyangiaceae bacterium
CACCGCCGGCCGAAGAAATTTCGCCGGCGATTTTTTCCAATTTCTCGAGCGTGCGCCCGACGAGCATGACCTTCGCGCCTTGTTCCGCGAGGCGTTTCGCAATGCCGGCGCCGATGCCGCTTCCGCCGCCGGTTACGATTGCGCTTTTGCCTTTGAGTAACCCGGGGACGAAAACCGATTCCGGCAAGCTGGTTCGCATGAACGAGAGTTACATGGACGGCGCGTGCGTCTCCACCCGAAAGACGCGACGCCAGAGCGGGTAGCTCCAACACAAGAAGACGACGTTGCTGGTCGCCAAACGAACGAGCCAATAAAGATGCGCGGCGCCAGGCACTGCGCGCAGAATTGCGTCGTAGAGAATTCCGTTGAGCGCGAGCGCGACGATCTCGACGAGCGTGTAGCCGATCAGATGCTTGTGCAGCGCGCCGTGCTCTGCGCGAAATGCAAAGTTCCGATTTCCGAAAAAATTCACGACTCCGCCCACGAGTAGCGCGGGAAGATTGGCATCACGCGGCGACCAGTGCAGCGCCGACACCAAAAACGTGAGCACCGCGAGATCGGAAAGCGTCGCAGCGCCTCCGGCTAGAAGTGAGCGGGTCAGCTCGAAGACTTTTTCGCGCGTCGGAAGTCGCATGGCTCTTCGCTCGAGATTGCAAACACGAGGCCAGCCTCACATCTTCCCGAATGCGCCAAATATCGTAAATTTGGCTGCGAAATGAATTTCACCGCGCAACGTTTCGCCATTCGATGTGTGCTGGCGCGGAGACACTCGAACGTTCACGGCGCGCGTTCGACCGACGCTCTCAGCGCTCACATCGCGGCAACGATTCCGCGGCGATGCCGGCTCGTGACGCGACATGGCACGCGACTTGGAGTGTGCACCATGCATGAAAATCAAATTGTATGTTGCACTCATCCCGCTGCTCTTGCTCCCGACCGGTGTCGCGCACGCCCAGAGCAATTCCGAAACGGCTGGCAGCTCGACGACGTATTCACTCGACCACGATTTCCGATTCGACGTGTCTACCGGCGTCTTCAAAATGGCGTCGGGAGATGGCGGACCGACGCTCGGAGCCACCGTGTTGCGACGAACCGGGCTGTTCGAGTACGGGCTCGATGCGACGTTCGGCAATGAGCTCTTCGGCTATTCGTTCGGCCAAGCCAACGCCGCCGCCGGCCTCGGATGGCAAATGCGATCTGGTTTGCGACTCGACGCCCTCGGCGAATTCGGCGGAACGTACTACATCGGCGTCGGCAAAGCGCTGCTCAGCGACAATCCGGGCGTCAACGGGCTTGCGCCTTCCTTGCGCGCAAAAGCCGGCGTTTCGTATGTCTTCGCACCTGCGTCACGCGACCACCTCGTCGTGGGCCTTTGGATATACGGCGACGACGACCTCACGCGTGAAACGAAATCCGTTTCGTACACGCAGCACGAGGTCTTCGGATCCGGAACGCAATCCGCGACCGAAAGCGAGACGCTCGGCACGTCACGACTCGGCGCCGTTCTGTCGCTCGGCGGTGTCTTGCCGTTGTGAAAGAGCCGAGCGCGCGGGTTGCTGGCAATGCAACAAGCCTATTTTTCGCGGCGATTGTTGATCTTGAGCAAGCGCACGACCTCGCGATGCGCGCGGTCGTTTCCGAACATGGTCATGCTTTCGGTCTCGGTGATGAAGCCGATTTTTTTTCGATGAGCACAGACCTCCGCCCAATAGGCGTCGCGACGACTGCACCACGCGGCAAATGTATTTTCGATCACGAGCGCGGCTCCGCCTTGCGCGGCGATGCACTTTGCAACGTGTGTGGCGTGCGCTTTTGCGGCGGTCGTCGGCGACCATCCGGATGCCGATAGAGAGCGATGCACGTTGGGCGGTCGATCGAGCGTCGCAAAGCTTCGCCGCGACGGCATCGGATCGGTGAGCACCCAGCGAGAATCCGAAAGCTCGGTGAGAAAGCTCACCGCCGTCGGCTGAATATTTTTTCGCGAATCCTCGCGCAAGAATGCGAACGCCGCGGTGTTGCAGTCGTCGCTCAGGAACGCGCGCATCGGTCCGTGCGTTGCGTCGCGCTCCACCTCCTCGAAATCTCCGCACGCATGAAAACCCTGTTTTTCAAGCTCGCGCGTAACATCTGCGAGCTCGGGGCGATCCCATTCCGGAAGCAGGCGACGCTCGACCGGCGAGTACGTGTTTTGGAGTCGCGTCAGAATATTTCCCTTCGCGCGCGGCTGGCGGCGACGCACAGCGATAGTGATGTGAAAAATCGCGACCAACGCCAAGTCGAGAATGCCGACGCCGGCCACCAGCGTCACGAACGCGCGCTGATCGTGAAGAATGCCGAGCTTCAACGCACCGAGCCCGGCGACGACCACGACTCCGACGAAGCGATAGAAAATGGTCTTGTCGAGCCGCTCGGCGCCGACGAGCGCTAGCAAGACGAGATTGACGACGACGACGAAAGCTTCGATCGCGATCAATGCGGTGGACGATTCGCTTTCGCGTCGCGCCCGGCAACTTCGGCGAGCCCGGCCAAATCCGCGAGTGACGTCGGATGAAACGGCGGACGCGGCGTGAACGGCAAGCTCGCTTCACCACCGCGCTCCACGAGAATTCTCGCGCAAAGCGCGACGCATGATTTTCCCTGACACCAGCCCGTTCCGAATCCGGTGTAGCGCTTGAGCGATTCGAGGTCGTCGTGCCCGCGCGTGATCGCTTCCTCGAGCTCGTCGAGCGTCACGTCCTCACAGCGGCACACCAGCGTCTTCGGCATTTTCGATTCTACGGCTTTCTACTTTTGCGTTTTCGTTCCGCGATATTCGCAACGCGCGTCGCACGTTTCGAAGAGAGTCACCAGATCGAGCTCGGGCAAACGCGGAGCGAGCTCGTCCCAAATCCACTTCGCGAGCACTTCACTCGTCGGATTTTCGAGTCCGGGAATTTCGTTCAAATAGTTGTGATCGAGCCGAGCCTCGAGCGGTTTCCAAAGGTCGTAGAGCTCGCCAAAATCGATCAGCCAACCGGTCTGAGGATTCACCTCGCCCACGATGGCAATCTCGACCTTGAAGGAATGCCCGTGTAATCGCGCGCATTTATGCCCTTCCGGGACGCGCGGCAGACGATGCGCCGCCTCGAATTTGAACTCGTGAATCAACCTGACGATCTGCGGGGAAGCCATAGCGCTCGCATTCTTAGCGTAGCCAGTTGCAGAATGCAGCGGCTTCGGCTACTTAGTCCGGCCCGCTATGTACCTTCCGATTTCAGACAAGCCCCGCAAGACGAATCGCACCAAGACCGGCCGCTATCGCGCAAAGCTGAAGGCGAAGAACAAGAACCGTCGCGGACGCGTTTACCAAGCCGGCAAAAAATAAACTCACGGGCTGGCCTCGCTGACAATTCGCTAACAGCAGAGGATTTCAGCGCGCGTATTTGCGCGGTTTTCGAAGGCACGCCGATTGCGTAGGCGCCCGACATGAAACGTCATGTCTCGGCGGCGCTCGCTGTCGTGCTTCTTGGTTGTGGCGGACAGCCGACAACGGACATTGCTTCGTTGGGACAATCGTCGACCCGCGTGCAGATGCTCGATGCGAGCGTGGCCGCGAGCTCGCACGATTTCGTCATCACGATGGCCGACATGGTGGATCCCACCGGTCTCGAATGCGATGCGGTTTTGCTCGCGCCGAATTTGCTCGTGACTGCACGGCACTGCGTCGGTTCGGTCGACGATACCGATCTGTCGTCAACTTGCAGCGCAGGGGGCGCGATCTCCAAAACCCCGGCGGTTAAAGGCGATTTCGCTGCGGCGAATTTTTCGTTTTACGCCGACGGCCTGCTCGAGAAATCGTTCGCCGTCCACGCGGCACAAATCATCGACGACGACGCGAACGTTTTGTGCGGTCACGATATCGCGTTCATCGTTCTCGATGGACCGATCGACGGCGTCGCCACCGCGTCGCTCGGAACGACCGCGGACACGTTCGCGATCGGCGACACCCTTTCGGTCGCCGGATTCGGTGCGACCGATTCGAGCGGTAGTGGGCTCGACTCGAAGACGCTTCTCGAGCGAGACGACATGAACGTCGTCGCGATTGGGCCTGCCGCGGTTCAAGGTCCGACCGCGAAAGATCCGCTGATGACTGGAGAGTTCGCGACCAGCATCGGCTTTTGCAACGGCGACAGTGGCGGTCCCGCACTCGACACGAACGGAAACGTCATCGGAATCGTCTCACGCGTCGTTCACAACTGCACGACCGGCCCAGACATCTTCACGTCGACCGCCGCGCATTTCGACATTGCAACGAAAGCCTACGCGGCCGCCGGTGTACCGTTTTCTTCCGATCCGCCTGCACCCGACGCAGGAGCTTCCGCTGCGCCGGCCAGTGCGAGCAGCACGTCGTCGGGATGCAACATCACCAAAACGAAAAAGAGCGACGACCGGTCGTGGTCATCGCTCTCGATGCTCGGCGCGCTCGCTCTTTTGAGCCGGCGCCGACGTACTTCATAGAAAAATCAGCCGCCTTTGCGCAGCTCCGTGAGAACCAATTTCGCGACTGCCTTCAACGTGTCGAATACGCCGACGCCGGTGCGCGCGACTGCCTCGAACTCCGGCACGTTCGTCGTGTTGATCATCTGTCGCAATTCTTCCATCGACGCTACGTTCGGGAGATCGCGTTTGTTGTATTGTACAACATACGGGAGCTTGTCGAGCGCGTAGCCCTGCTCGGCCAAGTTGGTGCGAAGGTTTTCGACCGACTCCAAATTCGCTTCGGTACGTTCAATCTGCGAGTCGGCGACGAAGATGACGCCGTCGACGCCCTTCAAAATCAGCTTGCGGCTCGCGTCGTAAAAAACCTGGCCCGGCACCGTGTAGAGGTGAAAGCGCGTTTTGAAACCGCGGATTTCACCGAGCGAAAGCGGGAGAAAGTCGAAGAACAGCGTGCGCTCCGTTTCGGTTGCGAGGCTGATCATCTTGCCCTTCGCTTCCGGGTTGGTGCGCTCGTAGATGTACTGAAGGTTCGTCGTTTTTCCGCACAAACCGGGGCCGTAATAGACCAACTTGCAGTTGATCTCGCGCGCCATGTAATTGATGAAGCTCATTCGAGTGTGGTGCCCTTCAGCGCACTACGCTCGTGCGCGTGCGCGTCTAGATCGGTCGGCTTCAATCGTTGAAGAGGTTGTCGATGTCTTCGTCCGTGATCTCGGCGAAGGGGGAGTCGACGCCCGGCTCTTGAACCTTCTTCAAGAGTTGATCGAAAATGTGGCTGAGCTCTTCGGTCGCTTTCTTCACGCGCAACCGCACGAGCCCCAGACTCGATCGCGTGTCGAAGATGACGACGAGGATCACGCGATTGCCGACTAGCTGAATGTGGATGTTTTGCTTTTCACCCTCGTGGAACTGAGTTGCGAACTCGTTCTCCTTGAGGAGCTTCGCCATGCCGCCTGTCGCGGCGATGTTGCCTGCCGTGAGTGAGGCGAGACTCGTGGTGTCTACGTTGTCGATGTCACCGCTCGCTGAAATGAGCTGGCCATTCTTGTCGACGATGAAGACGACCTTGGCGTTCGCATCGCGAACCAAGCGGTCGCAGACCGTCTGGATCTGATTGAACTCCTCCTCGTACATCACCATCTGCGGATTAACCATGCGACCGCCTCCGACGCGCGGACGCGCGCGCGTGAGATCCGTTTTTATCCGATGCGCGCCATGCGGAGCAAGAGGCGCGCAAAGGTCTTCAAAACACCCGAACAAACGCGATTTGGCGCTTGCATTCCGCCCATTCTGCGAGAGCGCGCGATCAGCCGCTTTTTGTGGCAAAATCCGAAACGGCGTCGAAAAGTGTGCGCAATCCCCACCCCAAACCGTCCACGGGAACCCGCTCGTCGTGCCCGTGGTACATCTTCGTGAACGAAACGTCGTGGGTCGGGTCGAACCGAACCGGCGCAAATCCGTAGTATTTCGTTCCGAGCTTCGCGTACGCCTTCGCGTCTGTGTAACCGGGAATCACGAACGGCAACGGGACGCCGAGCGCATCGTTTTTTTTCACCGCGCGGGCGAGACAATCGAACATCGGCGTGGCGGACGGCGTTTCAATCGGCGGAAGCGAGCGGATGATCTCGAGATCGACACGGTCGCCCATGACGTCGCGGAGCTCCGCCAAAAAAGACGAATCGGTTTGGCCGGGCAACGTGCGGCCGTCGAGCTCGACCGACGCTTTGCCGGGGATCACGTTCGTCTTGTTGCCTGCGCGCAAAACGGTGGGGCTCGCGGTGTTCGAGAGGAGTGCGCCGAAGCTTCTTCGTTGGCCGGGGTCGCGGATCAAATATTCGAGGATGAGGCCAGCCACTTGCGGAACGCTGAGCTTTCGCAAAACGGATCGTTGCGGTTGCGGAAGCTCGTGCGCCAAGCCCTCGATGAACTGATTCACCGATGCCACCGGATGCTGCGGAAGCCTTTTTTTCCCGAGCTTGGCGATGGCCTCCGACAAAACGATCACCGCGCTGTCGGGATTGGGAACCGATCCGTGACCCGGCTCGCCTTCCACCGTGGCGCGCACCCAGCACATTCCTTTTTCGGCGATTTGGATCGGGTAGAACGCACGACCGAACAAGAAGAGCGAAAATCCGCCGAGCTCGCCAATCGTGTATTCTGCACGTACTTCGTCGGGGTAGTTCTCGACCAAAAAGAGCGAGCCCTTTTCGCAGCCCGTCTCTTCGTCGGCGACCGCGGTGAAAATCACGTCGCGTTCGAGCTCTGCATTTGCGGCGCCGCGCTTGAGCAAACGCATCACACACGCGCTCATGGCCGCCATGTGCTTCATGTCGATGGCGCCACGTCCCCAAAGGTAGCCGTCGTGAATTTCGCCGCCGAACGGATCGTGGCTCCACTTCGACGGGTCGGCTTCGACGACGTCCAAATGTGCATTCAGCAAAATCGGCGGCTTTTTCCCGGTTCCTTTGATGCGCGCGATCAGATTGGCGCGGCCGGGATCGCTCTCAACGATCTTCGAGTCGATGTTCGCGTCTCGTAAAAAGTCGGCAATACGTTCAGCTGCCGGGCGTTCATTACCGTCACCCGGCGCGCGCGTGCCGAGGTTCACCGTCGGAATGCGGAGGAGATCCTGCAAAAGCTGAACACACGCCTTCGACTCGGCATCCCAATCGATCTGCGTCATGCGCCGCGACCATAGCCCATTGTCCGACTTTCATGAGCGCGCGTGCTACATGGGGCGCGTGAATTTTCGGGCTCTCGTGTTGCTCGCGGCGGCGGTTGCGTTCGCGGCGTGCGGCCGAAATGCGCCGAGCCCAGCGGCGTCGTCGACCGGCGCTTCATCGCCCTCGCCCATTTCCAGCGTCTCTATCGCGCACGGTCCTTCGACGGCCGCGCTCCACTGCACGACTGATCTCCATTTTCCTTCGCCGCTCAAAGTTCCCGAAGCCTCGATCGCCACGGAGGTCGAGGTTCGTGCAGGCGTTCGCGAAATGTTGGTCGTCAGTGATTCAGGAAATAGCGGCGCAGCGCTCCTCTGGAAAATCCCAGATGGTCCGGTGCGCAACATCAGCTTGCCGCTCGACGAAAACGCCAGCGACGATCTCGAAGGCGGCGCATGGCGAGGCGGGCACCTCTTCACCATCACGTCGTCGGGCGCAGTCCGCCGCTATTCACCCGACGGTCATGGCGCGCTCGCGGAAGACGGCAGCTCGTATCGTATTGGTCTGCCTCCGTATTCGTGCGCGGACCTACGCAAGGTGAACTGCGGAAAAAATTACGAAGGGCTTTGCTTGCGCGCCGACTCACCGGCCGACGGCAGCACGCCACGCTGCATCGGTTACGCTGCGAGCAAGAAAGAAGGCGCGCTCTATTGTGTTGTCATGATGGACAATAAATTGGCAATCGACAATGTACGAAAGCCCCTTGTTTTGTCGCTCGAAAAGGACTCGCTGTCCGATTGCGCGTTCGGTGCCTGGGGCGGACCCGCGCAAAATACCCTCGTCATTACCACCAACATCCATGGCGGCTCGACGTCCTTCATCGTCGACGAGACGAACGGCGACTTGAAGACGATCGACGTTGCGTCGACGCTCACCAATGAAGCGATCGCCGTCGACAAAGACGGCGCGCTCTATCAAATGATGGACGACAACGGCGACGAAAGCCTCGCGTTGCGAATGACCTGTACCGGATGGTAGCGACTGTTTAGCGGCTACTGCCTATTCGCGAGCTGATCCAATCGGAACTCGACGCCTGCCGACATTCCGAAATTGCCGAGGCCGTTGTCGTTGTTGATGCCAGGCCAATAAATCGGCAGCACCTTGATGTCGAGCGCGGGCATGACGGTGTAGCCAATACCGAAGCCGAGCGGGATCGACGTGATGGTGTTCGATCCGCCATTGCCCGCATTGACGCCCGGAAAGCTCGCGACGGTGAGACCGGTGAGCGGCCCCAAAAAGATCTGTGGATTGACCTGGAACCACACCTGCGCCGGGATGTGAAAGTAGACGAACGTCGAGTCGTAAAATCCGAAGCCGATATAACCGCCGGTGTCGACGCGCAGGACGCTCGGCAAATGGAATGAAATCGGGACGCCGCCCATCAGCCCGAATTTCGTGTTCGAAGCGAACGGAAGAAAGAGTCGTGCTTCGACACCGACTTCGATTTGATCGAGGTCGACGAACTGATAGCGACCCCAAAGCTCGGGATTGGCGAACGTGTCTTGACCGGAAAATAAAGGTCCGGAAGGCGGAACTTGTTGAAGGTCGTATTGCTGTCCGTAGGCCGCAGCGTTCGAGATTTTCGCGTCGTCGCTGAAGTTGAGGCCGATGACGCGGGCGCCGGCGGTGAGATGCGGGATGATTCCGATCGCGCCTTCCGCGTTGAAGCCGAGACCGGTGCCACCGGCCGACGCGGTGACCTCGCCGCCTTTGCCGTCGGGCACCGTGACGCTTTGATCCCAATGTCCGAGCGCGAGAGCGCCATCGATCGCGATCACGAGAGGCGGGAGCGACATTTTGCGATCGACGAATTGCGGTGTGTCTTCCGCGCGCGCCGTCGTGGATGAGAATGCAACCGATGCAAAGGCCGATGCGAGCACAGCAACCTTGCAAGCCTTGAGCGTCGCTTCGATTTTCATGGGTGCCTACGTTGCCATAACATCGGACGAATCGGTGAATTTGCCGCACGTCGACGGCGTAAGGCTCAGCTTCTGGCGAGCTAGAAGCGAGCTTGGAGCACGTTCGAGAACGACTCGACCTGCTTCGACGGCGCTTTTCCGCCTGCCGCGTGCACGTTGTCGATCGCATGATCGAACTCGATCATCCATTGCAGCCAGTGCGTGAAGTGCACCGCGCCGACGAACGAGTACGTGTCGCGCGCGTCGTTTGCTTGGGCCGTGTCAGGTG
>JBDTFL010000487.1:0-5106 GCA_039937955.1 Polyangiaceae bacterium
AGACACCTACTACTGCATCGGCAGCGCGGCGGGCCCACACCCGTATCCTTCGTTCGTCGCCGAATTGCAGAGCGTGATCGGCATCGAGGCGCGCGCACAAATCATCGATCGAACCGGCGGCTTGCCCGACGCCGTCGTCGCACAAGACGTAGCTCTTCGATCCGTGAAGAACACCGATGCGACCTTTGGTCAACGTTGCAGCGTGCCGAAGCGTGTCGATGCCGTCCCCCGCAGCTTCGACTCCATAAAGCGCGACTGACGCGTCTTGCATGAAACCCCGGAAAATCCCGATTGCATTCGATCCGCCGCCGACACACGCGACGACCGCGTCGGGCAAGCCGCCCGTGCGATCGATGATCTGCGCGCGGGCCTCGATGCCGATGACGCTCTGCAGTTCGGCGACGAACGAAGGATACGGATGCGGGCCGGCCGCGCTGCCGATGCAGTAGTAGGTGTCTTTGACGTTGGTGACCCAATCGCGAATCGCTTGGTTCATCGCGTCTTTGAGCGTTCGTGATCCGTCGGTTACCGCAATCACCTGCGCACCCAAAAGAGCCATTCGGCCGACGTTGGGCGCTTGGCGAATGACGTCCTCGGCGCCCATGTAAATCTCGCACGGCATGTCGAAGAGCGCGCACGCGGTGGCGGTTGCGACTCCATGCTGTCCGGCGCCGGTCTCCGCGATGACGCGCCTCTTGCCCATTTTTTTCGCGAGGAGCACCTGGCCGAGCGCGTTGTTTATTTTGTGTGCGCCGGTGTGACAAAGATCTTCGCGTTTCAAATAGATCGCACGAAACAGCTTATTTTCAGGGTCGATCGCGGTCGCGAGGCGCTTGGCTTCGGTGAGCGGCGTCGGTCGTCCGACATAATTTTTGAGTAAGTCGTCGAGCTCTTTTCGAAACGCTTCACCGTGCGCGATGCTCTCGATCGCGAGCGTCAATTCGTCGAGCGCGGCGACCAATGTCTCGGCAACGAAGCGTCCACCGAACTGTCCGAAATATCCCGGAAGGTGAGGCGACTGAGCAGTGGCGGCCATCTCCACATTGTCTTCGCATGGAGGCCCGTTGGAAAGGGGGCTGCGCAACGCCCATCCTGCGCTAACGTGCGGCCGCCATGCCGATCACCGAGTACGAGCGCTATTTGCGCGTCCCTGAGCTCCTCGCTTTGCAGAAGCCGAAGGAGTCGCGCACGCACGAGGACGAGCTTCTTTTTCAGACGGTTCATCAAGTCGAAGAGCTTTGGATGAAGGCCGCGCACGACGAAATCACGCGTCTCTCGCCGGCGCTCGCCGAAGGGAAGCTCGAGATCGCGCGCGGTGGTCTGCATCGCATCTACTTGATGGAAAAGTTGATGGGCGAGCAGCTGCGTCTCTTGGAGACGCTGGCGCCGCTCGCGTACTTCCACATTCGCAAAGGTCTCGGGCATGGATCGGGGTTGGAGTCACCCGGCTTCTCGCTGATGATCAAGAGCTCACACCTGGTCGACGAAGCGTTCGCCGTCGCCTGCAAAAAGCAGAACGTGACGATGATCGATCTGCTGCGCGATCCAAAAGAGCGCGCCGAGCTGTTCGCGGTCGCCGAAGCGATGATCGACGTCGACCAAGCGTTCCAGAATTTTCGCTATCAGCACATGCAGCTGGTTCGTCGCATCATCGGCAGCGGCACGCCTAGCCTCAAAGGAAACGCGATTGAGCTGTTGGAGAAAAACGCCAGACACGCCTTTTTCCCGGCACTTTGGCAAGCGCGCGAGGTTCTCTTCCAAGATTTCGTCCCCGGAGAATTGAAGGCATGACCGCCGATCACGCTGCTCTCGAAGCGCCGCTGCTCGCCACGCGCGAAGAATTTCCGACGCTCGAAAAAGGCGTGCATCTGATCAGCCATTCGCTCGGCGCCATGCCGCGCGCCGCCCGCACCTACGCGACGCAGTTTTTGGACGAATGGGAGAACGACTCGATCAACGCGTGGGGCGCGTGGCTTCCTGCGGTGCGTTCGCTGAGCGACATCATCGCAAACGTCATCGGCGTGAAGCCGGGCACCGTCGTGATTTTGCCGAACGTGTCGATCGTGCAATCGGTCGTCGCGTCGTGCTTCGAGTTTTCAGGAAAGAGAAACAAAGTCGTCTACGACGAGCTGAATTTTTCGACGGTTCACTATGTATGGCAAGAGCAAGTACGTCGTGGTGCGCGGCTCACGGTCGTGAAATCCAAAGACGGCATCCACGCGCCGATCGAGCAGCTTTTAGCGGCGATCGACGAAGAGACGCTCATCGTTCCGATCAGTCACGTGCTCTTTCGTTCGAGCGCCAAGCTCGACGCGAAGCGCATCATCGATCGCGCCCACGAGGTCGGCGCGTTGGTCATGCTCGATTGTTATCAATCGGCGGGCACCGTTCCTCTCGAGCTCGAAAAATGGAACTGCGACATCGCGTGCGGCGGTTCCGTGAAGTGGGCATGCGGCGGACCGGGCGCGGCGTACCTCTACGTGCGCCCCGATCTGCTTCCCAAAATGAAACCGATGTTCACCGGTTGGTTCGCGCATTCCGCGCCGTTCGCGTTCGACATGGGCGCGATGAAATACGCCGAGGACATTTGGCGAATGATCGGCGGCACGCCGGCCATCCCTGCGATCTACTCCGCACGCGCCGGCTGGGAGATCGTGCAAAGGCTCGGCGTCGAAAACATTCGGAAAAAGTCCCTGAGGCAAACTGCGCTCCTCCGAAGCAAAGTGGAGGAACGCGGATTCACCGTCAACACGCCCAAGAACGACGACGAGCGCGGGGGCACGATCTGCTTCGATTTCCAAGGTGCGGACGTGATCTCAAAGGCGCTCAGCGAACGCAAATTTTTCCACGACCACCGCCCCAAATGCGGCATTCGCGTCTCGCCCCATTTTTATACGACCGACGACGAGCTCGAGGCGTTCTTGAAAGAGCTCGACGCACTCCGAAAAAGCTGAGAGCACGCGGAAATTCGGCGAAACGGAATCGCGCGCGTCACGTATTGCTCGTGTACTCTTGAGCTCGAGCTTGGACGTCTGAGATGCCCACCTGCCCGAAGTGTCGAAAGCGCTATCCCGACGAATCGACCACGACCTGCGCCGACGACGGCGAGGCGCTGCTTCCGGACGCGGCATTCACCGGTGTCGACGCCGATCTCGCGGCGGGGCAAACGGTTGGCGAGTATCGCATCGAGCAGAAGATCGGCGAGGGCGGTTTTGGCGCCGTCTACAAGTCGGTGCATCCGCTCATCGGAAAAGCAGCGGCGATCAAGGTTTTGAATCGTCAGTATTCGTCGAACCCGCAAATGGTTTCGCGCTTCATTTCGGAAGCGCGCGCGGTGAATCAGATTCGTCATCGCAACATCATCGACATCTTCGCGTTCGGGTCGCTGGAAGATGGCCGCCAATATTTCGTGATGGAGCTGCTCGAGGGCATGCCGCTCGACGTGTACTTGAAAGAGAAGGGGCGGCTCACACCCGCTGAAGCGATCCCGATTTTGCGATCGATCGCGCGCGCAATCGATGCTGCACACGGCGCAGGAATCGCGCATCGCGATTTGAAACCGGAAAATGTGTTTCTCACGTTCGACGAGGATCACGGCATTTTCCCGAAGCTTTTGGATTTCGGAATCGCAAAATTACTCGACACAAACGTAACTGCGAGCGAATCGCCGAAGACGCGAACCGGTACGCCGATGGGAACGCCGTATTACATGTCGCCCGAGCAATCGCGCGGCAAGGACGTGGATCAGCGCACCGACATTTATTCGCTCGGCGTGATGGCGCACGAGCTCTTGACCGGAACGCTCCCGTTCGACGGTGACACGATGATGGATCTGCTCATCAAGCAGATCAACGCACCGCCGCCGCCGATGTCGACGGTGACGCCCGACATTCCGCAGGCGCTCGACGCACCGGTGCTGCAAATGCTGGAGAAAAATCCGGCGAACCGCCCGACGTCGCTCACGGCAGCGATCGACGAGCTCGCGCACATCGCAAACGCGAACGGCTATGTGGTCGCGATGCCGGCGGGCGCGGCCGCGAGATTGCCCGGCCGAACGACGGGCGGCAGCAGCATGAAATCGCCAACCGACATCGGATCGATGCGCACGGTGCAGGCGACCTCAGGTCCGGTAACGAGCACGTTTCTCGAGTCGCACTCGGACATCCCCTCCGGGGACCAGACGACGGCCGCGAGGGCGCGATCGAAGATGCCGTTCATCGCGATCGGCGCCGTCGTGTTGCTCGGCGTCGTGGGTGGCGGCTTCCTGATATCGAAAAAAAATTCTCCTGCGATCCCCGACACAGCGTCACAACCGTCACAGCCTTCAGTCGCAGCGACGACTTCGGCATCGGCCGCGAGCCTCGCGCTTGCGGCGGCATCGGCGAGCAGTGTTCCGATCACGAAAGTGAACGTCACGATCAAAGCGGTGCCCGAGCACGCAGCCGTTTATGCGGGCGACGATCGCATCGGAGTTGCCCCCGGTCCCATCGAGCTCGAGAGCGGAAAAAAAGTGACGCTTACGTTCAAAGCAGATGGTTACAAGTCGTCCGACCTCGACGTGATTCCTGCTGAAAATCAGCCTATTTCCATCAGTCTAACCAAAAATCCAAAACACGGCGGCGGTCCTCACAGCACGTCTCCGCACGACGCGAACAGTCTGGAAAATCCTTTCTGATGACGATGCGGAACGGGTGGGTCAGCGGAGCATTGGTTTGGGGAATTGCCGGCGTCGTTGCTGCAGCAAGCTCGTGCTCGAGCTTGCCCGACATCGATCGTAGCGTTTGCGGTAACGGCGTCGTCGAGCCGAGTCACAACGAAGACTGCGACAACGGCGTCACGGACGACGCGGGTCATCCGACGTGTTATCCGGCCGGCACTGCAGCGGCATGTCACTTCGATTGCTCGAGCGTCGCATGTCCGCCGGGGGGATTTTTTTGCGGCAACGACGCGGTCTGTCGGAAGCCCTCTGGAGCTTTCAAAGACACCGGTCACCCGGCGCAGATCGACGCGGACCGGTTGCTCGTCGGCGACTTCGATCACGACGGCTTGGGTGACGTCGTTGCGCAGACCGCCGTTCAAATGAACGTCCTCTACGGCGATCCGACC
>JBDTFL010000488.1:0-8473 GCA_039937955.1 Polyangiaceae bacterium
GTCGGCGTGCTTGAGAAGCTCTTCTGCAGTGAGGCCACCCTCTGGGTAGAGAGCAATGCCCAAGCTTGCGGTGAGCGAGATCGTGCTGCCGTCGATTTCGTAAGGCTCCGCGATCCTGGCGGTGAGGCGCGCCGCAAACGCCACGACGGATGCTTCATCCTTGGTCTCCAGCATGAGGAGGAGAAACTCATCGCCACTGCGCCGACTGACAGTGTCGCCGGCACGGACGATCGCCTGGAGTCGCTCTGCAACAGTCTTCAGGACCCTGTCGCCGAGCTCGTGTCCGTGCGTGTCGTTGACCGCCTTGAATCCATTGAGATCGATGAACATGACCGCGAGGTGTCGCGTGTGACGCTGCGCCTGCGCCAAAGCATTCCGCAGCCTGTCTTTGAACAGCGTGAAATTCGGCAAGGTCGTGAGCGCGTCGTGCAGAGATTCATGGCGTAAATGCCGCTCTTCGATCCGACTCTCCACGAGCGCAGCATCGACCTTCGATAGCTCGCGTTCGAGGTGATGGCGTTCGTCGATCTCCTCGGCCAACGCGTCGTTGACCGTGACGAGCTCTTCTGCGGCTTCTAGAACTTTCACTTCGATCGCTTCACTCTTGTTGAGCACGCGTTCGACTTTTGCGAGCGATGCACCCGCCGCGATCTCATGTTTGAGCGCCGCATTCACCGACGACAAATCAATGGCAGCCTGCTCGACCTTGTCGTGTACGTGCTCGCTTTGGTCGAGCGCGCGATTCAACGGCGCATTGCTGTTTGGTCGACCGGACGGCGGTCTCTCCGATGCTGGGCTCACTGCACACACTCGTAGCAAGCTATGAGCCGCCTCTTCCGATGACGCGCCTTCAGCCTAAAATAAGCCTCAATCGCGATCGCCAACGGGATGCGCCGCGAGGCATCTTCGCGTAAGTCGCCAAACCGCTACACCTTTTGCCGGCCGGTGCACGCATGATCATCGCCGATCTTTTTTCGTACTGGCAACGCGTCGTCGTACGGCTCTATTCTCGGAACGACCTCCGAGTGCAGCGCCGCCGCGATCGATGACCACGCCGTAAGTTTCATTCTAGTCGGTGATGAGGCCTGACGGGTTTACGCAGTTTACAGCGCGCAAAATCGTTTGCCGAGGTGAGGGTAGGACCGGTAGAAATCAAGGATGCCTGGACTCGAGACGATTGGCCCGATCGCCTGCACCGTAAAAGACGAAGCACCAACCGAGGTCGAGCAAGGCTTCGAAGAAGAGGGGCTCTTCGTTCTCGGTGATGCGAACGACGTGCATCACTACAGCGGAATGGATCTCGGCCAAGAGTGGCTGACGCGCGTTGCCGGCCCAGTCAACGACCTGATCAAGAACTGGCCGAACAACGAAAACTGGCGCTACCACCCCACCGAAGATCTCGCGCGCAACATGTACGCGACGCTGCGCAATCACATCGCGCAGCAGCTCGGCAATGTGCAGTTCGTCGATGCGCGCGAAGAAATCGGCTTGAACAGCACGCGAGGTTATGGCGAGAACATCGTCCAGAACGGTCAGGAAATCGGCAGCATGTTCTTCGACAACATGGCCGACTTGCAGCTCGCTTGCAGCAACACGGACGCCATTCGCACCACGCCGGCCATCGCCGCACAACCACAAGGACCACGGCTCGCGCAGTACTACACACAGTCCGATGTCATGTCGCTCGCGATCGCGAAGAGCCCGCGCGGCGTGGCCGAGCACATCGCGATCGTTTTTTCTCCGGCGCACGAAGCCGACCTGGTCATCCGCGAAGGAATGCCGCGCGCCGAGCAGCCGCCCGGTCATACGCAAAAGCCGCTCGCGCTCACGTCTGGTTTTTTGGTGGCGTTTTGGGGACGCGCTTCTGGTCCGAACGTGATGATGCCGACGCAGGGACAACCGCCCGCGCCGATGCTCCATTCGTATCTTGGACATCTCGTCGCGCGTCCGCTGCAGACCAACGTGCCCGGTCTCGATGCACGCCTGCCTGCGCCGGCCGCGTATGCCATTCGCGTGGAGCCGGGTTTGTACGACGTGAACTATTACGAAATGGATTTGGATGCTGAAAATGGCGGGTATTCGTTCATCGCGCTCTCGCGCCAAGGTGCTCCGCCGTTTCAACCGGCGCGCGTCGGCAATGCCGGCGGCAAAGTGATCGGTGGTATGTCGCTCGCCGACTACGCGATGATGCAATGCGAGCGCGAGCAAATCTTGATGCGTCAGCAAATGAATTCCGGACCTGCGCTCGGCCAACTGTGTGCAAAATACAAGCAACCGGTTCCGCAAAACGCCATGGGTGTCGACGTGGGTTATGCCGCGCGCATCGTGGAGTGGGACACGCTCATTCAAGGAAATCCGAAGTTGAGCGCCGAGTTCGTGGCCGCGAAGACCATCGCCGGAATGCGGCTGCAAGGCATCGAGCCGTCACCCGAGCAAATTCAAGCGATCGCGCAGCAACAAAATGCGGTCGCGCAGCAGCTGCAACAAGCAGGCGCCGCGCATCAAGACGCGAACAAGCAGCTCTTCGAAGGCGCCGTGCAAATCATCGAGCTCGCGCGCACGCGCACGCCCGAGCAAATCATCGCCGAGGCCCGCAACATCTTCACCATCGAAACGCAGCGTTCCGGATCACCGGCCCACGGTCTGATGCGAGCGGTGCGCATGCTCAAACAGCCGGGCTATGAAGGAAACCCGAAGTTCGCCAACGTCGATCAAGTGGCAGAAAAAATCGCGCTCGCGCATTACCGCTCGATGAAGCCCGAAGATCAGAAATTCGAAGGCGCCGAAAAGTCGTACGTCAAAGACGTCATCGCCGACGTCTACGAAAAGAACGGAGTGCCGGTTCCGGGCGTCGGTGGCTTCTTGGGACGCTTCATGGATAAGCTTTGAAACAAGCTGTTTCGTGAACGTCGAATTACCGTAAAAATCAGGCTCAATTGCATTTTGAATGGCGAGGGCGTGCTTGCTAGTGATGCGAAGCGAGCCATCACTGCGATCCTCGCGTGTCACGGCCGGTAGGCTCCACTTCGCTCATCGCCGCGAACATGAAGGTACGACGATGGCCGGATTCATGTCGCGCACCTTAGGGTGCAACCTCGTAGATACGAAACCTTAAGCTCCGATGTCTTCTCAATTCATCGTCCGGGCCCGCTCGCGCAGTCTCTCTATGCACGCCAACTTGGCAATGTGATCTTGCTGGAAATGCCTTGAAACGCTGGAGGGCTAAGCGCTTCGGCTGCGACGAGAGGCGCATCGCTTTGCTCGGCCTCACTTTTCAGCGCGGCGGCGGTGCGGTCACGGGCGCGATCGTCGTGATGCCAGATCCCGCGAAGGCGACGCCCGGATTCGAGTCGACGAGGCACCCCGAGCCATCGTCGTTGTGCATCTCGATGAAGTCGCCGTGCCGTGAAAATCCGTACACTTTGTCCTGGTACGCAATCACGCCGAAGATGCTGCCGAACGTACTGGGCGATGCACTGTTCGTACACCACGAGCCACGAGTGACCGCCCCGCGGATCGACTTCATCACGCTTTGCGTCCCGGGCTTCAACGCCTTCACATCGATCTCCATGAGCGAGTCGTCCGAGCAATATTCAGCAGCTGCCGGGCACGTGCGCACGCTCGCGAAGCCGATTGGATTGCCGCCATTGGCCATGAAGACCATGTCGCCGGAGATCGTCCATGGCAGGCCGCTCACGCTGTCGATTCCGAGCGTTCCGATTTGCGTGGAGGCGCCAGTTCCGGTGTCGATGCTCCAAAGCTCGCCTTTGGCGTTGCCGCCGATCAGGACTTCTTCCGCGGCGACGGTGTTCTCGGGCGCGAACGTGAGACCGTTGAAATGCGTGTCGTAGGAAAGCGGCCACTTGGCGTCGCAGTGCACGGTACTTCCCGTGATCGTGATCGGCCAGGCGGCAGCGGCGCTCACGCCGTAGACTTTTCCGGTCTTGCTCACGGCGATGTCGGTCATGACGGTGGTGCCGCTGGGGACGCAGTCGAACTGGCCGATCGTGGTCATCGGTGCCGACAGATTTTTCGGATCGAGCTGATAGAGCGTGGTGTCGCTGTTCGCATAAAAGACGACCGCAGCATCCGTGGCGGAAGTGCCACCGTCGCCGTCGTTGCCGGAGAGGGCTTGTGACGATCCGACGCCGCCCGCATCGAGAATGGGTTGCGGGTTTCCGGGCACGAAGTTGCTGGGACCGTCTCCATCTCCGGACGACGAGCACGCCGCCAAGCCAAGGACCAAACCATAGACAACGACGATGCGATTTTTCGAGACAATCATCTCGGGCCTCCACGAACGAAGTGCGGGTGAGCGAGCGCGCGCCGATGCGGCGTGCTCCCTCTGAGGCTCGGATTGTAGTCAGCGCGATCTCGCGGTCATTTCCTCTTCACGCCAAAAGACTTCCCGCGTGCGCCAGGCGTGCGGCTCTTGAACTCGGCGGGCGTCGTGCCGGTCCAACGCTTGAAAGCCCTATGAAATGCGGTGGTTCGTGCGAAACCGAGCATGTACGCCATTTCGCCGATCGAGATTTCTCCGCTCGCCAAAAAGCGTTGCGCGAGGTCGCGGCGCACGATCTCGACGAGCGCTTGATGCGACGTTCCGAGCTCCTGCAAGCGCCGCTGCACGGTGCGCGCGCTGAGATGCAGACGCTCAGCGGTCGCATCGAGCGAAGGATCGCGACCGCGCAGCGACTCGGCGATCGCCGCGCGCACGTCGCCCAAGAACCCGTCGGTGCGCGGAAGCTTCGCGAGCAAGAGCTGCGCGTGGTGATCGAGCATGCTCGCGAGCAGCGGGTCTGCGGTGAGCAGCGGCTGATCGAGCCACGAAGCATCGAACACGATCGCCTCCATTTTCTGTCCGAAGCGAATCGGACATTTGAAGATGCGGTCGTGCTCGCTCGTGTCGAGCGGCGCAGCGTGCGCGAAATGCACCGCGCGCATCGGCCACTCTTTCCCCGTCGCTGATCGGCCATTGATGAGCAGAGCGGCGAACAGCAGCTCGCTCAGCTGCGACGGCACGCGGATCGGCACCGGATTGCGATCGGCGAAGGTGGCGACGCCGCGCGAGACCGTGAGCTCGAATTTGATGTGCTCGTTCACGAGCGCGTAAAAGCGCGCGAGCCGCTGGAGCCCCTCGCGCACGTTGTGGCTGCTGCGCGTGACGTACTCGATGATGCCGAATGCGCCGCGCGGAAGGGCTTCCGCGGTGTGCATCCCGAATGCGTCGTCGCCGGTCAGGCCGGCTACGTGATCGAAGACGCCGAATGCGAGATTCGCATCGATGCGCGCGTCGGGGTCGGACAGATCGGGAAGCGAAGCACCTAGGAGCGCGAGCACGGCAGCGACGTCAACGCCAACGCGCTCGAGCGCGGCGATGAGTGAATGAAGATGGCCCACCGATACGGTGCCCAAGTCGCCCATGACGACGACGCTAACAGCCTTCGCATGCGCGTCGGGGCCTCACATTTGCCATCAAGCGGTTCGCGGACGACGCAGCCTGCACGTCAATGTAACTGCGCATCGCTACGCGGTGTGGGCGGCGCAACAACCCATACGCAGATGCAACGCCAGTGGCGATCGACGCAAGGACCGCGAGCGACGCCATGAACCCATCATCGGTGACCCGCGCGAGCAAGACGCCGAGCCCGATGGCTACGACTGCAACGATGACGCACGAGGAGGCGCTCTGCCGAATCGGCGATCCACTCCGCGTACTCGGTCATGAAGTCGGGGATGAGTCGCTGGATCCACACGTCGACGAGCTGCCGGAAGATACCGAACATGTCGTCGCGAATAACCCAGCTCAATTGCGTCTTCTTCTCGATGCGTTGTGAAGCGGATACCGTCTTTTTTTTTCGAGCTCGCGCAATAGCGCAATGAGCCGATCGGTGCGGTACGCAGTGGCGGATCTCATGCGCTCCGCGGAGTCGGCAATCGGCTCCACATAGTCCGTAATGAAACTCGATCCGAGCTTCGGCTTGTCGGCCGAGTAAGACCGGCGCAGCTCCGCGAGGAGGATTGTTCAGCAGTCATCGCAATTGGACAACGTAGATTACTGACCTATCACCGCACCGCCGCGAGTTGGGCGAGCACCGACTGCTTCGATGGCAGTCCAAATGACGAGTCCACCGCCACTATTCGTCGTCGCCACGATCACGTCGCCTTGTGCGCGCGCCTTCGCCAGCCACGCGTCGTCGGCATTCGGCTTCCAACATCCAGCGACCATGTTGATGACATACGTCCCGCCGATTTGCGTCCGGACCTGGCCGCGGTTCCCAGCTCCCGATCAAGAGCACGAGGTCGCCTTTGAGGTCGTCGTATGCGCTTTGAAAGGTGACGCGGCCTCCGCCAGGAATTTCGATCGGGATCGTGATCGGACACGCGCACCCCTTGAACTGCTCGCGCAACAGCTCGTCCAGCGTGCTCGCCGCGCGTCGCTTGATCATGACGAAGTACAACGGCAGACCCACCGCCACCAACAGCGCCACGAGGATGACGAACGGGCGATGCGGCCTTTCCGCAGGCTACCACCGACGCGCGATCAAGAACGACGCCGCGACCTAAAGCTCCGCTCTCGCCTGCCCAACACTCGGATCGAGCAAGCACGCAACGTGCTTACTTCCCCGGCTCCTCGGCGTCGTGCGCGTGACCGATCGCCTTGCGTAGCTTCGCGTCGAGCTTCTTCACATCGACGATCACCTTGCTCGAATGCACCGCGGTGACCGCGCTGAGCGGCACCACGAAGTCCCCTGCGTTTTCGACGTAGATCTCGATCTCGGGCCGGCCGAACGGTGCCACTTGGCGGACCGCGCCGATCTCCTGCGAGCCGTCCGAAACGAAAACCTGAAAGCCGATGGCGATGTTGGGAAGAGTCATGATGCGAGCACTGTAACCCTTTGCGCCCGCCCGCGATGAACGTCGCGCATCACTGATCAAAGATCGTTGTTAGTTGGATGCGGATGCTTGGCAATTGGAGAACGAAAATCCCGCCGTTTGCTCGGCGATCTTTTCCGGATGATTGGTGGTTGCGAGCACGATCATCCCAACGTTCTTCTCGAAGCCGTCGAGCTGGTTCAAGAAGAAGGATCGATTCTCCGGATTGATCAGCGCGTCGAGATCTTCGAGCACCAGCACGCACGGACGAAGCTGCCGGGCGCGCTCGAAGACACGTTTAAGATTCGCCTCTTCGGTCTCGTAACGCGCCTTGACGCTCTCGAACGTCGGACTCGCACGCCTCGAGATGAAGGCTTCCGGCGGCCTTCGTCAGCGCGACCTGAAAGCGAACCGGGGTCGATGAGTCGGTGGGGGAGAGACACGATTGGAACAGGTCGTGCGGAACGCGGATTGAATCGACATCCGCGCTCGATCAGTCGCGAAGCTTATTCTTTCTTGTCGCCCGCAATCAGAGCTCGTGTGTCTTTGCCCGTGAGCTTGTCGATGAGCGAGAGACCGAGAAGATTTTCCAAGTTCGCGCCGCCCCCTCCGTTTCCGCCGCCGCCCGAGATGAGCACGTCGGGGATCAGCTTGATGTGGTTCGACGCGATTTGCTCCACGATCTTGAGCTGACCGAATACTGAGCCCATCGCGTCGACCGAGAGCTTGTACGACTTCGCTGTCGCCTCGCCTTGCGCGAGAATGACGTCGGCGCGCGCGATACCGGTTTTTCGCTCTTTTTCAGCGTCGGCATCGGCATTGAGCTTCGTTGCTTTTGCAGTGCCGTCGGCCTTGAGCTCGGTCGCTTTCGCTTCGCCTTCAGCAGCCTTGATGGCCGCGTCGGCAAGGTTCTTCGAGATCTCGACGCCTCGTTCCGACTCGACGACGCGCTTCTGCATGTCGGCTTGTGCCTTCGCGTTCTCGAGGACTTTGCGCTCGTCTTGTGCCTGCTTTTGTGTGGCGTAGGTCTTCCGCTCTTGCTCGGCGATCTGACGATCGGTGACTGTCTTGGTGAGCTCGGGCGGCAACACGACGTCCGCGATCATCGTGTCTTTCGATTCGATGTGGTGGCCTTTGAGAACGTCCTGAAGATGGACCTTAGCCTTTTCCTGAAGCTCGGCGCGCTTCGTATAAAGGTCGAGCGCTTGCACCGACTGCGCGGCATTTCGAAAGTGCGAAGAGATCGCCGGCTCGAGAACCTGTGAGATCATGTTCGTGACCGAGCCGAGATTCGCAACGACTTTGGGTGCGTCCGCCATCGCGATGTGGATGATCACGCTCACGTCCATGTCGACGTTGAACGCGTCCGATGTACGAAGCGTTATGGTCTTGAGATTGGAGTCGAACTTGTGCGCGCTCGACTCGCTGTCTGACCAGTTCAGCAGAATCTGAGTGGTCGGCACGATGTCGACCTTGCACACCTTGGTATTGAGGGCGTGCATGCCCGGACCTAAAGGGTCTGACCAAATCCCCTTCTTGCCGTTCTTGACGATCTTCGCGTTGACCTTGGCGTCGGTCAGGTCTTCGCCTTCTTCTC
>JBDTFL010000489.1:0-5489 GCA_039937955.1 Polyangiaceae bacterium
TCGCGCGCGCCACGGCGACGCGTTCGTGCGCCGGCCAAATCCAAAATGCTCAGCGCTTTGTCGGGCAACGCGCGGCCTGGAACGTAACGAACACTCCAATTTACCGCGGCGGCGAGCGACGAAGATGGATACGTCGCGCCATGATGTTTTTCGTAGAGCGGCACGACTGCTTCGATCGCAAGGAAGGCCTCTTCGTGTGAGGGCTCTTCGACGTCGACCACCGTGAAGCGTCGCGCGAGTGCGGAATCGGCTTCGATCACGCGCCGATAATCTTCGCGTGTGGCGGTTCCGATGCAGCGAATTTCACTTTTTGCGAGCGCGCTTTTGAGCTCACTGACCGCTTCGTCGCCGCCATCTTCGAAGAGTGATTGAAGCTCGTCGAAGAAGAGAACGACGCGTTTGTCCGTTGCTTCGCTCTTGATGCTGGCAATTTTTTCGGTGAGTGACCCGCGCGCTGCGGTTCCTGAAATCAAGCTCGCCACGTCGATCTCGATCACGATGCAATCGTCGGGAGAGGGATCATCACCAGGTTGTGCAGTTCGCAATGCAACGCCACGCACCACGCTCGTTTTGCCTACGCCGGAAGGTCCGACCACGCACGCGTTGTTCGCGTTGCGCCGAGCGAGCGCGTCCAAGATTCGCTCGATCTCGTCCTCACGACCCACTACGGGATCGAGCTCACCGCGCGATGCCGCGAGCGTGAGATTTTTTCCGAGCTGAGTGAGAACCGGAAAAAGCTTCGCGTCGAGCTCGAAGCGATCTGCGGGTTTTTGTGCTGCTTCGTGATGCGACGTCTTTCGTGACTCGCGAGTCAGATTCGGTGCGCGATGCGTTTTTTTTGGCTTATGCACCACGCGTTCGGCGGGCGGAGCCATCGCAGGAGTCGACACGCGAGCGATTGGCGGCGGAACGCTCGAGGGCACCACGCGCGGGAACGTCGGCGAGGTCAACAGAGGCGATGAAACGGGCCGCATCGGAATCGTCGTCGCGATTCGTTGTGAAGGCATCGGCATGTGCGCACGTGCAATCCGTCGCGGCGGAGCCATGCCCATCACGATTTGAAGCGCGGCTGCGCGAAGCTTGGCGACGTCACTTCCGCATTGCTCGACCGCGCGATACGCCGCTGTCGTTCGTTCCTGACAGAGCGCAAAAAGCAGATGCAAGCTGCCCGCCTCTCGTTTTGCTCCACGCGAGGCGAGCTCACGCGCGCGTTGCATCACGCGCGAAACCGCGTCGCGAGTGTCGTCGGTGTGAACACGTGCTGCCTTGATGAGCACGTCGGCGTCGAGCCTGCGGTCCGCCAACAAATCTGCGGCGGGTCCTGGAAATGAGGCGATCGCCGCGAGCAGATGCCCGGTCGTCGCTCGCTCCTTTTTCTTTTCGGCGAGCTCGTCGGCGAGCCTGCGCAAAGTCACGAGCTCGGACTCGCTAACGTCGGAACGATAGATCGCCATCTACCTGACAGCTCGCACAACCAAGCAACTCTGGCCAAAAAACCGGAGAGCGGGACCGGCGATCTATTTTCGCTCGAGGTCTCGGGGCGGATCGGTACGTGCGACTGAGTTGCAAATAGAGTTCGCCGAAGATTCTCGCGCGATCACGCCTGGCGCGACCATTGCTCTTTCGCTTCGCAGAGGACAATCGCCAACATGGCTTCTTTCCCGCTGCGCGCGTGCGCGAGCGGCACCGTACTCGTCTGTCTCTTGAGTGGGTGCGGCTCGGCATCGACCACGACCATTCCACTCCTTCACGCGAACGGAGCACCAGTCACACTCACTCCACAAAAAGCAATTCCACTCGAGGTCGTTACTCACAGCACCGGTGTTCCGGATCCGATGCCGGTCTCCGGAAGCTCCACTTCTTATGCCGAGCTCGAGAACGCGCTCGGAATTGCAATCTCGACGGCCGCCGCACCTTGGGCGCGCGATCACGAAAATCGAAGACCTGGCGGATGGCAGCTCGCGATCGACGTCACGCGCGCAGAGGCGTCGTATTCGAGCGGACGTCTCTACGTGACGATCAACGCGCGCGCGACGCTACGTGATCGAAGCAGTCACGACTACCTCGCGCAATCACTTGCAGAGTGCAAGGAAGCCGGTCTCGTACCGGAAAATCAAGGCGCTCCCGTCATCTATTCGTGCATGTCGCGCATGGGGCGCGACCTCGCTGGCTGGCTCGGAAGCATTCAGCCATGAAAGGAAAAATCAAATGTTGAAGAGGTTGGTGGGTCTCGGAATTTTATTGAGCTGCTGCGCCGGTTGTTATGGCGAGACCGTTGAGTCGGGTCACCTGGCTCTTCTTTATGATCCGCATGATGGTCTCCAGCGCGATCCGCTCGGGCCCGGCTATCACCGACTCGGTGTGTGCATGCCGTTCGCGGTGTGCAAGCACGTGGAAGATTTCGATGTGACGTATTCGAAGCATCAAGAAGAGGTGCGCACGACGTCGCAGGAAGATCTCGCGCTCGATCTGCGTGTGGCGATTCGTTATCGGCCGATCATCAGCGAGCTCTACTTGCTCGATACCGAGGTCGGCCCCAACTACTACGACGAGGTCGTTCAGCCGGAGTTTCGAAGCGCCGCGCGCGGCGTAATTTCGCGGCACTCGTATCAAGAATTGCAAAAGAACAATCAGAAGATCGAGGACGAAATCGAAGAGGAGCTTCGGCGTCGCATCAAAGGCAAGCACATCGAAATTTCGGCGGTCACGTTGGAGGGCGTCACGTATGCACCAGAGATCGCGGACACGATTCGCGCGCGTCTCGTCAACGAGCAAGAGGCGATCAAAAAGAAGTCGCAGCTGGAGAGCGAATCACTTGCACGGAAGCTCGAGCTCGAACGGAGCTCCGACGAAGCAAAATTCAAAACCGAGCAATTGGAGCGGCAAAAAGAGGCAGATGTGAAGGTCGCCCAGGAGCAGGCAGCGATCGACAAAGTGCAAGCCGAGACCGAAGCGAGTGTGACGGTGACGAAAGCGAAAGCCGATTCCGAAGCACGCAAGATGTTGGCGAAGGCGACCGAGGCCGAGAAAAAGGCGGAAGCCCAAAGCGTCACGCCACTCGAAGTGCAAATGCACGCATACGACGCGCTCGGGAAAATGGGCGGCGAGGGGACCACGATTTATTTGGGCGACTGGTCGCATGCGCCCGCGTTCTTGTTCCCGCCGGCGGCAGCGATGTACGGCGGTGGAGCAATGGCCTCGCCCTACCACTCCTCGTCGCTGCAACTGACGCCACCGGCGATCACACCGCCAAAAGTGAATTTGCCTGCTTCGAAAAAAGGCGCATGACCGAAGCGGACCTGAACGAGTGTGAGGCAGAGTGAAGTAACGCGAATTCGTTCCGCGCGCCTTGCAGCGGAAGAGATCAGCCCTAAGATGACCCGCGAGTCAGTAAAGACGGGAGCATCGAGGGCGTCATGTCGAGAACTGCAGATCCCAGGGCAAAAATAGCGCTTTTGCGCTCCGCCGAGGTCGTGTTCGCCGAAAAAGGCCTCACCTCGGCGCGCATCGAAGAGATCACGAAACGCGCTGGGCTTTCGAAGGGAGCGTTCTATCTCCACTTCGAAAGCAAAGAGGTCGCGTTCCGCCAGGTAGTCGAGTCGTTCCTCGCTCGCTGCCGCGCCTGCATGCTGACCCCCGAAGAAACCGAAAACCTCCCCGGAACAACGGCGGAGGTGATCGCGTTTTGTCACGCGCGTGATCTCGAGACGTACGAATTCCTCTGGCAAAATAGGGCAATCGTCGCGATTTTGCAGAGCTGCGGTGGTGACCACACCTACCTGATGCAGGCCTTCGTCGACGAGATGTCGAACAACTGTCGCGTGTGGGTCGAGCTCTGGCAGAAGAAGGGCTTGTTCCGTGCGGACGTGAACGCGGACATCGCATCGGCGTTGTTGACTGGCGCGTACAACCAGCTCGCGGGGCGCATGGTTTCGATGGCGTCGAAGCCGCCGATCGAAGAGTGGCTTCGTCAGGCACAGGCGATCTTTTTTCATGGGCTCGGCACTCCGGCGCTCGCGCAGGCATTTCAGCGCGCCGAGGAAAAAAGGCCAAATCGTGCGGGAACCAAGCTCAAGAGCGCCGTGTCGAAGGTCGCTCTATCGAAGTCGGCGCAGAAACTTCATGCAGTCAAAGGAGCAGGCTGATGGATTCGTACGAGTCGAGCAGCGCGGGTGCGGCGGTAGATGCGCCGACCGTAGAGCACTCCAAACGCGGAACGCGCGTGGCGATGTTCGTGGGAATTCTCTTCGTGCTCGCGCTGGCAGGATTGATCGGCGTGCGCGTGAAGCAGGCGCTCGCAAAACGTGAAGCGGTCGGCGAGCAACGCGTTGCTGCACAAGCTGCGGCTCTCACGAAACCGGCGCGTCTCACTGCACGTCCGGAGCAAACCATTTATCGTCCGGTGATCGAGGTCACGGGAACGCTGCGTCCGTGGCGTGATGCCGATGTCGGATTCGAGCTTGGTGGTCGCCTCGATCGCGTTTTCGTTTCGATCGGTGACTCGGTTCGCGAAGGTCAGACGCTCGCGATTTTGGATGGATCGAGCGCAGGTGCGCAATTGCTCCAAGCGGAAGCATCGACGCGCGCTGCACAAGCGCAGCTCGCGTTGGCGGACGACACCTCGAAGCGCAGTGATGCCCTCGCACAAAGTAAATCGATCCCCGAGCAACAAGCAGAGCAAGCCAAGCATCAAGCCGATCTCGCGCGCGCCCAGCTCGAAGCTGCACAGGCCACGGCAAAAATGGCTCAAACGGGAGTTGGCAACCACGCGGTCGTTGCGCCGTTTTCGGGTCTCGTCACGAAAGCGCCGACGTCGGCCGGCGGTGTCGTGCAACCGGGGACCGCGCTGATGCACATCGAAGACGTGTCGCGATTTCGTTTGAGCGCATCGCTCGGTGAAGACGATGTCGAGCTCGTGAAGGTCGGCGTGCCGGTGACGGTCGTTACTCGCGAGCGCACGGTCACGGGAAAAGTCGTGACCGTCGTTCCTTCGCTCGACCAAGCAACGCGTCGCGCGCCGATCGAAGTGGAGGTTCCCAATGATCCGAAAGCGCCGCTCCTCGCGTGGAGCTTCGTGCGAGCGACGATCGAATCCGGACAAGAAGTTCCGGCCTTGAAAATTCCCGGAACCGCGCGTCGTCCCGGATCGCAAAACGAAGTCGTCGTGAACGACAACGGCAAGGCGCGTGTCGTGCGCGTCGTGCACTCGGTCGCGCCCGACGGCTCGTGGCTCGTTCGCTCCGGCCTCGCACCGACCGACATCGTCGTGCTCGACGCCGATCCAGAAACCAAAGACGGCGACCCGCTCACGCTCGTAGCCACCACGCCAGACGTCGCTGTCACGAATAAGTGACCCAAGAGTCAGAAAGCTTTCGGAGCCAAAAATGACCCTTTCTTCGGTCGCAATCAATCGTCCGGTTTTCACCGTGATGGTGACGGTGGCGCTCATGGTCTTCGGATTCATGGGCCTCTCACGTCTCGGAACCGAC
>JBDTFL010000490.1:0-5114 GCA_039937955.1 Polyangiaceae bacterium
AGCGCGGACGCTGCGTCGCAATGCAAAATGGAAATGCGCAGATTCTTGGCTGGCGATGAATCGGTAAGCGACATCGGAAAAAGTGCCTGGAGCGCGTGTGTCGAATTGCTCGGTGCATCCGCTCCGAGATCGTTGATCAACGTGTCGACGATGACGAACATGTCGCCGAGAACGCGCGCAATATCGGGCCCGAGGTCGCCTACGATTTTCACGAGAGCGTCGGAAGCGCCTTGTTTTCCCGCTAGTCCGAGCTGCCCGAGACCACGCGCGGCCTCCGCACGCTCAATCAGTGAAAACGTTATCGACGATGCAACGCGCGAAAGATCGCCGGCGGCGATCGGCCCAACGCGTGCCAACGCACGCACGGAAAAAATTCGCGTGGGAGAATCGCTTGCCAAACCGTCACGCGCCGATTCGAGCACGCGCTGTGCAAATGCATCGACCACATGCGGTGCGCGTGAAAATGGGTAAAGCGCCGTTCCGACGGTCGTGCCATTCGCGTTGGGTGCGGCGGCTTCCAAAAGAGTGGTCGTCGTCTCGTCGCTGAGTGACCCTTTTTTGTTCGCGATGTCGCCGAGCCCGAAGGTTGCCGGCTCCGACCACGCATCGTGCGCGCGAACCCAAGATGCAAGCAGACGCTCGGCAACTCCGCTGCCGCAATGACCTACGGCCCGCGCAATCGACATTCGAAGATCGATACGAGCGGCCGGATCGATTTTCTTTTCATCGATCGACGCTGCGCGCGCTGCCAGCGCCGTCACATGCGCGTCCTCTTTTCCTTTGCACGAAAATCCGAGGCCGTACGCACCCCACGCAGCCACCTCGGAGTCTTCGTCGGACAGGGCGCGATAAAGCCCGCTCTCACTCGCGTCGTCGGCAATTCGTGCGAGCGCGCGTGCGGCCAGTCGGCGCACGACGACGTCGTGACTGGTCAGCGCGCGGTCACCGACATCACTGGCGCGCCGTTGATCTGCGGCGCGTGCGATCGCGGTCGTGTCGGCATGCGTTTCGGTCGCGACGCCGCCATCGGCAGACGATGCTGGCGCAGCGGGCGACGAGGACTTCGAGCACGCAAGACCGAGTGCGCAAACGACCGTAAATCGTAGGCGTTTCATCGAACGATGCGATCCAGCAAGGCGGCCGTGTGCTCGTGCGCGCGCGTGAGAACGCGTGACCAGAGGCTTCGCGATACGATCACGACCGGCGCCGCTTCGACGTCGAGCCCCTCATTTTCGAAATGGCGACGAGCCCGCGGAACGTGCCAGTCGCTGGTGACCAGCGTGATTTTTTTGATGCCTCGCCGAGCCAAAATTTTCGCCGAATAATGGGCGTTTTCGCGGGTGGAATGCGAGCACCGCTCGCGGATGACGAGGTCGCTCGGAACCCCGAGCTCCACCATGGCTTGGGCCAGTGCGTCGGCTTCGACGGTTCGACTCTCGTCATTTTCCGATCCCCACGCGCGACCGCCGCTAGCGAGCACGCAGGAAAATCGCGGGCCGCCCGCCAAAAAGGTGCGCGCCGCAACATCCGATCGGTGCTTGCTGGTGCGACATCCGAGGACGACCAAACCGACGCCGCCGTCGTTTCCGGTGGGCATGCCTCCCATGAATGATCGCGACGTGGACAAGGGCCCGTATCTTACCTTCGCTACGTGTTGACGTCCTTCCCGCTGTCGTCCAAAGTTCGGGTCGGCTCGATGTCGATGCAAATCACGTTTTGGGGAGTGCGTGGAAGCATTCCCACGCCCGGACCTGACACCGTTCAAATCGGCGGCAATACGAGCTGTGTCGAGCTTCGCGCCGGCAACGCGCTCGTCATTCTCGACGGCGGTACCGGCTTGCGTCTGCTCGGCCAAAAATTACTGAAAGAAATGCCCTTCACGGCGCACGTCTTTTTCAGCCATGTGCATTGGGATCACATCCAAGGCTTTCCGTTTTTTGCGCCAGCGTTCGTGCCCGGCAACACCATCCATTTGTACGGCGGCAACAACGTGTCGCGCACGCTCGAGGAGACGCTTGCGGGTCAGATGGATTATCCGAGCTTCCCCGTGCAGCTCGGTCAGCTCGGATCGAAAATGGCGTTCGAAGATTTGCACGAAGGCCAAGTGCTCGAGCTCGACGCCGGCGGGGGCAAAACCTTGCGCGTGACGACCGGCCGCGGAAATCACCCGAATGGCGTTTGGGCGTATCGACTCGAATACGACGGAAAAATCGCGATCTACGCAACCGACACCGAACATTATTCGGTGATCGATCCCAAGCTCGTTGCGCTGTCGAAAGATGCCGACGTCCTGATCTACGACTCGCAATACACGCCCGAAGAATATGCGGGCACGGCGGGCAGCGGCGGATCGAAGGTCGGGTGGGGGCACTCGACGATCGAAGAGGCGGCGAAGCTCGCAAAAGCCGCCAACGTGAAGAAGCTCGTGCTCTTTCATCACGACCCGCTCCAGAACGATGCGGCGGTTCGCGAAAAGGAACGTCGCACACGTGAGTGGTTCCCGAACTCGGTGGCGGCGCACGAAGGCCTGACGCTCGACGTCTAGGTTCGTCACTTTTGCTGTTGCCGGTAAATCTTGCGCATCATTTCGCGCCGCATGCGCTGGTTGCGCGAAGTCGCCAAACACATGCCGATTTAACGCCGATTTCGTGACGCGGTGCGTGGCACCCCGCGTGCAATTGCGGAGGTTCGCGCTCGCAGAATCAGGCGGCGCCCAAAGGAGAATGTCATGTACTCCGCGTTTCAGAGCGATTCGCTCCGAGCCTACCGGAATGCTTTGTCCGCTCGACCGCAGTTGGACCGCCCGAGCGAACGCGCGCTTGCCAAGCGTTGGAAGGCTGGCGACAAGAAGGCTGGCGAACAGATCGTCGAAGCCTGTTTGCCGTTCGTGATCTCCATCGCGCTCGAATATCGGCGTTGGGGAATTCCGCTCGAGGACATCGTGCAGCAAGGAAATGTCGGGCTGCTTCGAGCAGCGAAAAAATTCGATTACGATCGCGAGTGTCGTCTGGCGACCTATGCGTCGTATTGGATTCGCGCAGAAATTCGCGAGTACGTCGTACGTGCTTATCGCGTGGTTCGTCTCGGAACGACGAAAGGCGAGCGGCGCGCATTGCGTGCATACCGCACGCATCAGGCGCGGGACGTCGAGTCGCTCGCGCGTGTTTCGGGCCTTTCCGAAGAGCGAATCGAGATGCTGCTACCAGTTCTTGCTGGACGCGAAGCCAGCCTCGACGGCGCAGCCATCGGCGAATCCACGATGGGTGATCGACTCGCCGCTCGCGATGCTTCGCCGGAAGAGGATGCGTCGAACAACGAAGCGCGCGCGCAGACGAAAGCTGCAGTGACGCAGGCGCTCCGCGATCTGACCGACCGCGAGCTCTTGATCGTGCGAAAGCGTTTGATGAGCGACGATCCGATCACCTTGCAAGCGCTCGGTGATTTGCTCGGCGTAAGCAAAGAACGGGTACGTCAGCTCGAAGAACGCGCGCGCGGAAAGTTGCGCGGCAAGCTCGAAGGGCTACGCGATCACGCGATGGCACTCTGACGCTTCCCACATTGCGCGTGCGCATCAGCGCAGGCATCCAGAGTCGTGCGTTCAGGTAACGCGAGCACGTAACTTCGTCGGCGAGGGGCGCGCCTGCTACGCTTGGCTCTCGATGCGCGCTCCGAAACAAGCGTCGCTTTTGATCTGCATCGCCGGTGCGTCAGTCGCACTTCTTGCGTGGTGCGGCACGCGACGAATCGAGCCAAATTCCCCTGCGGAGACGGCATCCAAGCCGAGCGCGCATCCAAACGACGCAGGCGAAATTTCGGCGATCGACGATCCGCCAGAATCGACGGACCCGACATTTCAGCGTCCTTCGGGAGAGGCGCCGGCACTCACGTGTGACGAGGCTCGAAGCATCGCCGCGCAGGTCGTGGAGGAGCTCGCGTTCGATCCGCCGAACGTCAAACCCGACGCATTCGCTTTGGCCACAGCCGACTGGGTCGACCCTCACGGATTTTGGGCAGCCTCGTCGTCTTCTCCACCATCCGCCGCGATCCTGCGAAACGCGAGTGGGCTCTCCAAAGAATTGCTGTCGACGCACGGCGAATGCACGGCGGCGCGCGACGTCGGTCATGCGCTCGAAAAATGGATCGACGAGCTTCGTGATCGGTTCGACGCACGGCTCGCGCATCCGAAGACGACCGCCTTCGCGACTGCGGCAAGCGATCCAATCTTGGACGACGCAACGACGCCGCACGCCGAGCTGGGCACGATCGATGCGCTCGCCGACCATCTCGCAGAAATTCAGAACGCCCTCCCGAAGGACGCTGCGCCAATTTTAAAAATCGCGCGCGACCGGTATTTTCCGCGGTTTGATGATGATGGCTGGTCACGCGTAGTCCTCGCCGCGGCGGTGCGCGCATACGTTCCGCTGATCGATCCACACGGTGCGTGGGCGCCACTCGACGAAGAGTCGAGCGTGTACGCGGTCGATCTCGACGCGCATCCGCCAGAGCCGCTTTGGGACAAGGTCGTACGAACTGCGGTCGGCGTACGGATCGAATCGGGCGCGCTCGAGCCTCTTCGCAACGGCGACGTCGTCGTCGATCTCGACAACATGCTCCTCGCCGGTCTCTCGCTCGAGCAAGTCGATCAGCTCGGCATCGTCGCAGCGGAATCACACGCGCTCGTCGACGCACGCGTGATTCGCGAAGGCGAGAGCTCGATTCGTGCGCTCCAAATCGATGCGGCTCCGCACGCCGCAACGAGCGACGAGGAACGCGACGATCTGCAAACGCACCGCGTTCCTTATGGTGACGGCGACGTCGGTGTCATTGCGATTCGCGAAGTGCGTGACGACTTGGGCGAAGCGCTCGCACATGCCGTTCACGAGCTCCGAAAAGGATCTCCGGCGATCGTCGGAATCATCTTGGATTTACGGGGAAACGGCGGCGGATCGACCGAAGGTGCATCTGCGGCGCTCGGCATGTTCATCCCGGGCGCTCAGCTTTTTCCAATGAAGCGTCGCGATGGAACGATCGAAACGGAAGCCGCGCCAGAGCCTCCGCTCAATGAAGCGTGGGAAGGTCCGCTCGCGACGTTGGTCGACGGATCGACCGCGAGC
>JBDTFL010000491.1:0-3740 GCA_039937955.1 Polyangiaceae bacterium
GGAAGCGCCGCCGCGCAGGTGCTCATCACGAAGAGAGCGCCGACCACTCGAAGCCAACTCGTTCCTACGTTCGATCGCATCATCCGATTCCTCATTTGCGCCCCTTTTTGCGGGCGTCCTTTTCTCGTTTTCGCTGCGCTTTTTTCGCGTTCTTCTCTGCAACCGAAAGTGCCTTCATCTTCGTCATGTTCGGCCCTTCTTGGCCGCCACCCATTCCTGGCATTCCGCCCATTCCAGGAAACCCGCCCATGCCTGGCATTCCGCCGAAGAGTCCGGGAGGCATCCCCGGCATTCCGCCCATGCCCGGCAATCCCGGAAATCCGCCAGGCATTCCGCCGCCGGCCATCTTCGACAGATTCTTCGCCATCGCGAGATTCTTCATGCCGGGGATCTTCCCCATGAAGCCGAGGTTCTGTCCGAGCCCCTCCATCATCTGGCGCATGAACAAAAATTTCTGAACGAGCTCCATGACCGCTTTGTCGGTCGAGCCCGAGCCGGTGGCGATTCGCTTCGCGCGATTCGGCTCACGCACGAGCGCGTTCGGATCGGCCTTTTCGAATTTCGTGAAGCTCTGGATGATCGCTTCGATTTTGACGAGCTCGTTGTCGTCCAAATTCGCGTCGCTCGGAATGATGCCGTCCATTCCCGGCATTTTTCCGACGATTTCTTTCAGCGGACCCATCTTCTGGATCATCCGAATTTGATCGAGGAAATCGTCGAGGCTGAATTTGCCCTCGAGCATTTTCATGGCGTCTTCAGCGGCTTTTTTCTGATCGACGACGTCTTCGAAGTCCTTCATCAAGCCGACGACGTCGCCCATGCCGAGCACGCGGCTCGCCATGCCTTCGGGCCGGAACTCTTCGAGCTTGTCAGTGCCTTCGCCGGTGCCGGTGAAACGAACCGCCGCGCCGGTGACCTCTTTTACGGAGAGCGCTGCGCCGCCGCGTGCGTCGCCGTCGAGCTTGGTGAGAATCACGCCGGTGAGATCGAGCGTGTCGTGGAAGCCCTTGGATACTTTGACGGCGTCTTGACCAATCATCGCGTCGACGACGAGAAAAATATTTTCGGGCTCGACGTCTTTTTTGATCTCGGAGAGCTCGTTCATGAGCGCTTCGTCGATCGCGAGACGGCCGGCGGTGTCGTAGATGATGACGTCGCAATTTTGCGCGCGAGCCTCCGCGCGTGCGGCTTTGCAAATATCGATGGGAGATGCGCCGGGGATGTTGAACACCGGAACGCCGACGCTCGCGCCAAGCACCTTCAATTGCTCGACAGCGGCCGGACGCTGCATGTCAGCCGCGACCAACATCGGCTTTTTTTGGCTCTTTTGGAGATACCTCGCGAGCTTCGCGCAGCTCGTCGTTTTTCCGGAGCCTTGCAAACCGACCATCATGATGCCGGTCGCAGAATTTTTCTCTTCCGTGAATTTGATGGGCGGAAGATCTTCGCCGTTCTCGCCTTTCGGCGGCGACATGAAGTCGATCAACTCGTCGTGGCAGATTTTGACGAACTGATCGCTCGCCGAAACCTTCATCGTCGAGCCGTCCGCGGCCTTCGCGCGAACCTGCACCGTTTCGCCGAGCGCTTTTTCTTTTACGCGCGCAAGAAACGCTTTGACGACGCCGAGCTCGACGTCTGCCTCGAGCAGCGACAGTCGAACCTCACGCAGCGCAGTGTCGATGTTCTGCGCGTTGAGCTCGGTGAGCCCAGCGAGGCGATTTTTGGCCTGTTTGAAACCGTTGGTAAGTGCGTCGAACATCTTTTTGGCCGGACACGATTACCACGGTCCGAGGCCAAGCGAAAATGCCACGTGCGAAGGTCGATACAGACGTTGATTTGCCGTAAATTTAGGGTGTGAAAGACGACGCGCAGGCTCGAGCAGAAGCGCGGCGCGCCACGAATGCTAGCGCTCGAGCATTCGGCGGGCTGTAGCGAAGAGAGCGTCACCGAGTGGTGTCGGGGCTTCACGTCCTGCGCTGAGCTTTCCGAACCGACCGAGCACTACCTGAAGGATGATTTCGTTCGGAACATGGGTCGTATCGATTGTCGTGATGGGCGAATTGTCCGGCGCATAAAACGCGTAATACGCGCGCTCTCGTGCCGATTCCCACCGCACGGAGCCGATCGCGCTCCACGGGTACTGAGCGTTTCCGAGTGAAATTCCGTTGGTGTCGATACCGATCGGACCAAAGTAAACGCGTTGATGCGCGGTGATGGATTGCTCGATGCGCGCGAGCATCGCTTCCGCCGCCGCGTCGCGGACCTGTGCGGCGAACGCCACGTGGTCGGGGAACCGTGCGTCAACCACGATATTTTTCTTACCGGGCGCGACCACTGTGGCCGTCGCAGATCCGTGCGTTGTGACGTCGACGCCGAATCCCAGTTTTGCGACGTGCGCCAGCTCTTTCCAGTAAACGCCGGAGATTTCGTTCCACGACATCGCGATTCGGCCCGCGCTGTCCTCGTACGCGACGCCGCCTTGATGGAGATCGAATCGCAAAATGCGACCCCGATACCCTTTGATCGCAAACCCGAGCCCGAACGGAACGAAGAAAAACGCCATGACGAGCGGACCGACCCACCATCCGCTGCTGTCCTTCATGCGATGGATCTGGTCCATCGAGAACGCAATGGAGAGCCCGGCCCACGCGAGCAAAAGGAGCATTCCGACCGCAAAAATAAGCCATCCTACGATTGGTTGGGCAGCGGCGCGGCGCACCAAAGGCCCCAGCCCAACATCGCCTTTCACACCGCGCAAATTCATAATCGGTACTTGATACGCAGCCCGGTGATCTTTTCTTCGCACGGCTGAAGCTCGGCGTGACCTTCGTCCAAGAGGCGTGATGCTTCGTCGAGCTGGTCCGGAAGCGATTTCACGTTCGGGTCGTTCGGCAGCTCGTGGCCGCTCTGAATGGCGGCCAACGTTTTTGCGGCCTGGACCTTGATGGCGAGCGCTTTGGCGGTCGGTTCCGCCATTTTCAGGCACTCGACTTTCGTGTCACAAATCTCGGGCGTCGAGCAAACGGTCCCGGAAATTTCGGCGGCGCGCTGCAGCTTCAGCTCGTCGGGAGCAGCTCGATATTGATCGATCGCATGCAGCAGCGCGCCCGCTTCTTGTTTGTCGTGCGAGCACGCGCCGAGAAATGCGATCGCAAACACCGCCGAAAACAGCACGAATGGCTTCATCCGAGCTCGATCTTGCGCCACATCTCGCGACGCATGCGTTCTTTCTGACGATCGGTGCGCGTGATCATGCGCGCCGCACTCCATGCCGCGAGCAGCTCCCCTTCTTGACCGAGCGCCGGCAACGTCGTTTTTCCGACGACGAACGCGCCGTTCAGCGGAGCGCGGAGCGGCTCGCCGGCCAAACCATGAAGCTGCGGCGGCGTGATCTCCCACTGCGCGGTCATCGGCTCGGCATCGAGTGATGCGCCGTGCGCGCGGAAGAGCGCGCGATCGACGCTGCGACGTTTGCCGCTTCGAAAATCCCAAAGCGAGCGGCCGTCGTGCGGCGAGTCGACGACTTGGTAGTGGCGTTCGATGAACGGCAAAAATTCTTCGACGGTGCTCAAGACCGCTTCGCGCGCCGCGTGAAAAAGATCCGGACGATGCGCATCCAAAATGGCTTCTGCCACGAGCAACGCGCGACCGTCGATGGTTTTGTGGCGCTGCAGATGCACCTCGGGTCGGCCGCTCGCAGGATCCGGAATCAAAAACGACTCGTGGCCCAAAGGCCCGGG
>JBDTFL010000492.1:0-4094 GCA_039937955.1 Polyangiaceae bacterium
CTCCTTCGCGACGAGCTCATTCAATGCTCGGACGTCCGACATAGCGGAGCGTTTACCATGGAGAGCGACGGATTATTCCGCAAATTTCCCTGACGCCTAGCTGAGCTCGGGGACACGCCGGACGCCCGCGCGTAGCTCGGCTTGTCCGCTTCAGTCGGCACGGGACGTCACGACCATATTTTTATTTTCGCGAGCCAGCGCATCGATGTTGTGAAAACGGCCGGCTTCGTTTCGGAGCACATGAAAGACGGCATGCGCGAGCGGGCGGCGTCGTGGGATCGACTCGGAGAGCATGACGCCGAAATTTCCGTAGTTGAAGAGGAGCACATTGACGAGTGATCCCGCCGCTGGCGTTCCCAGCGTGTACTCGACGCGTCGATAGAGCGCGCGCACGCGCGACACCTCGAGCCATTCGTCGCGATTCGTCCCGCGCATGAATCGAACGGTGCGCTCACGAACCGCCGCCATCGCCGCGTTGAGATCGCCCATCACCGCCGATTCGAGCTTTTGATACACGCGCGCGGAAATCGCTCTGTGCGTTTTGAGCGCAAAAATAGGGGCTCCGCGCGATCGGAGCGCTTCGAAGACGCTGTCGGCGATCGCGTTTCCGACTTCAGCGAGCGCTTCTTCGTCGGCCACCAGCTCCGGCGAAAGACGACACACCGGCGATCGCGAATCGAAAAAAAGATCGAGGGCGTGCAGCAGATTCATGATGGCGCGCGGTGGCAAGCGCTCGCCTTTGAGAAGGGCGACATAGTCTCGATTCATCCGGGCGAAGAGAGCGTCGGTTTGGATGTCTCTCGGCTCGCGATCTTCGCGACCAGCAAGCGCCCGGGCGATCGGCGATTTTGCTGCCCGGCGCGTGCGCCAATCTGGCTTGGCGTCCGGCTTCAGAAGATTTTTTCGCAGCCAGCCACGAAGCGCGCGCGTCGTCTGCGACAAGCTTCGCGGCTCCACCGACTCGATGCCGCCCCATTCGCCGCGCGCTGCGGAGTCGAGCGCCAGATAGTCGTTGGTGAAGATCCGAACGGCGCGCGGCACGGCTGCCTTCGAAAGATATGTGATGGTCCCAAAGACGACGCGCGCGCGCTCCCGAAAATCCTCTGCGTCGCGATGACGTCCTTCGTCTTTTGCGAGACGACCCTCGAGTGCTTGCGTGAGCCCGAGCGCTGCGCCGAACAAACCGAGCGCGCGCGTCTCTTTGGTAAGACGTTTCTGGATCCAGTCGAGCTCGTTCCGCGTCGGAGCGCCGCGTCGAGCGATCGCCAAAGCAGCGGAAAAACAAGCTGCTCCGTAAGGCTCCGCTGAGTGATACGAAAATCGCAGCGCGTGCGCGAAGTAGTACGCCCGTTTCGGATTTCCCCCGCTTGCAAGATTCATCAATGCGAGCCACGGGAAAAAAAATAAAAATCCGCAGCTCGCGACGATCAGGAAAATGACTCCGTTGACCACTGCGGTTTCCGGATCGCGCACGGCGAACACGAGCGCCGACCCGAACGCGATTGCCGCGGTCAGCATGGAGCAGCCCAAAAAAATGGCGATGAGCGTGTAGCGCAGCGTGCGCCAAAGCAGCGGAGGCCTCACGCCGTTCTTGTTCTTGCGTGTGTACGTGTAAAGGACCCGCGCCAGAATGACGAAGACGATTAGGCCACCGGGCATCGCGCGCCTCTTCGGAGTTTAGAGGCCGGGATAACCGGCGAGCGCGAAGGCATTCGCGAGCGGAGCGTCGAGCGCCGTTTCAGAATCCGGGCCGGCGTCGGCGGAGAGAAGCGACGCGAGTAGAGAATGGCGCGTGCGCTTTCTCGGGTCGCGTAACTCGGCCATGGCTTCGCGGATCATCGTCGCGTCACGTGGGAAAACGCCGAACGAGCACGTGTATTCTACAACCTTTTCGGATCCGACGTCGATGAGCGCGAGCAGCTTTCGTCCGGCGCGCTCGATTTCGCCGGGCGTTGCGTTTGCCGCGATTTCCAGCACGAAATAAGGGTTTTTCGGGTTCATCGCTCGACGCCGGAGCCATGGGCGCGCGCGCGGGTTTGCTCTTCGGGCGGCAGTCCGTCGAGGAGCGAGTACGCCGCGCTGCGCACCTCGTCGAAGTTGCGATCGCCAATGGCAGCTTCACCACGCGCGACGAGCTTGTTGGCTTCGCGTGGGTCGCGCATCTCGCCGATGCGCTGCGCCATCCGCCGGAAAAAATTGACGACCTCACCTGGATCGCGAAGCCACGCCGCTTCGGCGATCTTGGTCACGTTTTGCAATCGTCGTTCGAAGTCGCCCGCGTTTCGTATCGCGCGCGCGCGCTCGACGCTCTTCAGCCCATCTTCGAGAAGCTGACGCTCCATCGGCGTGCCGTTTCGTGAAACCCAATGCACGGCGAACGAGATCCGGTTCATCGCGCGTTGCTCGAGCTCGGGCCACGCTTTTTTCGCCTCGACCTCGGCTAGTAGCTCGTCGATGTCCACCAGCAAGCGTCGCAGTTTTTCGATGCCGTCGGGATCGGCGCCGCGTGCAGCTTCCGCCTCGCGTCCGGCTTCGTCGAGGCGGGTGTCCACTGCAACGAGCTGCTCGCGCAAGTCGTCACCCACGAACTTACTGACGTAAAGAAGCTCCGTTTTTTTGCGCAGACGTTCGAGCTGCGCTTCGAGCTCCTCGAGTGAGGAATCCGGCGAAACCAAATGCAGGCTTCCTGGAACCGAAAGCGGAATGGAGGGAATTTCTGCGGTCGCCGTGAGCTTTCCGCCGCGGTCCACTTCGAGGATGATGTCGATGGGCGAGCCGGCGACGAGGGGCTCCGCGAGCACGTCGGGCTTGATTTCGATGCGGCCGACCAAGCGACACAGATGCGCGAGCGGCGCGTCACCTTGAACGATCGGCACTGATAGCAGCGATGCGTTCTCACCGGGTTGCACGGTGACCGACGTACGCAGACGAAATGTTTTTCGCGAGGGGAGGGGCGCGCCACGCTCGAAATAAATGGCCACGCCACCGTCTGCCAACGCCACGCCGATGGTGCGCGAGAGCGGAGGATCGGCCAGCGAGAGACCGTGTCGAATGGTCACCTCTCCAGGCGAGATCGGCACTGATTTTCCATCGGCATCGAGCGCGAGGATCTCGAACGTCGTTGTCGTGCGCGGCGCGAGATCCACCTGCACCGCAAACGTGCCGTCTTCGCCGACCTTCTCTGAAACGCTGCTTTTTCCCGTGTCTTTTCGTTTTGTACAAATCGTCGCGATCTTTTCCGGCGCAACACGACCGACGATGAATGGATTCAAGTCACCCGACACGGAAGGAAATTGCAGCCACACGTGCTCGGCCTTGGCGTTACCCGCGAGCGGTGCGGCTTCTTTTTTTGGAGCCGACGACGACTGAACGCCGAGCGCATGCTCACGCGCGAAAATCGCGGCGCCTTCCGCAACCGCCGTCATCGGGTCGACGTCGGTAGCGAGCGCGATTTGCAGTCGCTCGCTCAGACGATTTCGTAAAGTGGACATCACGGTCGGACCACCGACGAGCACCATGCGCCCGAGCGACGCGGGCTCGAGGCCTTGGCGCTCCAGCAAACGCAAGCACACCTCGATGGAGCGATCGATCACCGGAAGCACGAGCGCGTCGAACGTGGCGATGTCGACCGGAACGTCGACGATGATTTCGTCGGCGCCGATCAGCAGCGGCTCCGCGAGCGAAATCGCCGTATTTTTACCGCGTCCGAGCTCCATCTTCGCTTCTTCGCAGGCGGTACGAAGCCGCCGAATGACCGAGCCCAGCGCCGGATCCGATCGCTTGAACGGACGACCGTAGGTTTGCTCGAGCGCGAGCAATACGAATTCGAGCAGGCGCGCGTCCATGTCGCGGCCGCCCAAAAAATTGTCGCCATCGTGATCGACGACGCGCAAAACACCTTCGCGTGTTTCCAGGAGCGAGACGTCGAACGTGCCGCCTCCCAAGTCGTAGACGAACCACGGCGCGCGATCTTCTTCGCGTCCATAACCTGCGGTCAGCGCCGAAGCGACCGGCTCTTGCAAGTGCTCCACGCGATCGAAACCGGCTAGCCGCGCCGCCTCGCTCGTTGCCCGAATTTGCGGAAGCTCGAACAG
>JBDTFL010000493.1:0-6657 GCA_039937955.1 Polyangiaceae bacterium
CGAAGAAGCTTCGCGAGATGAAACACGCAGCGACGGATTCGAGAACGACGAACGCCGCATGCACCGCAACGACCCAAACCGATGCGTCGTAATTGAAGACGCTCTGGGGAAGCACCAGCCAGACGATCAAGTGATGAAGCGCGACGGTGACGGCAGCAGCGACGATCACGAGCGGATTGCCGAAGACCGCGCACATCGCGATCAGCGCGAAGAAGTAAAAATGCATCTCGATCTGCATCGGCCCTTGACCAAAGTGCACGAGCAGCCCGCCCATGAACATGGCGGTGACTCCGTGGATGACCGAGACGGTGCGAGGATTTTCGATCGTGTATTTCGCGAGCACCGGTCCGCTCACGACCGCCGCCGAAAGAAGCAACGCAGCCAGCGTCCCCGTGTGATTGAGCGCCGCAATCAACGCAAATATCGGCAGATGCAACGCGAAAAAAATCAACGTGACGCGATTAACGCGTTCGAGATAGCGACGCTCGAAAGCGCTTATTTCTGTGGGCAATAGGATGAAATGGAGGATCGCGTGCATGGTCTTTCGGGCTCAAAAAGTTGGCAGCGTGGAGAGGTTTGCTTTCAAACGCGCGCTGACCGCGCAACCGAAGAGAGGAAGGTTTGGAACGCTTTGCGAGTTGCGTACCGCGTGCAAAATGCGTTGGTCTTCGATGACGGGACCTTGCTTGCGATCGGTGTAGCCACCCGAGTAACGAATGTTGCCTGCAGGGTCTGCGAGAATCATGCTCGGCGCCGCTTCGACGCCGTAAGACGCGAGCTCGGCTGCGGTCGTGTGACGAAGGTCGAAATGATCCGCGAGCCCAGCTGGCGGTGCGTCGTCACCAACCCACAAAACGATCTCTGACCAGTCTTTCGGTCGTTCGGTCGTTGCGAGATGTTCCGCGACGCGTTGCGAGCAGCGGCAATCGGAATAGAGGACATGCACCGCCAACCATTGATCATGCTGTTTCGGAGCCCGAAGCATCGCTAGCGCCGGTACGAGCAGCGCGGCCTGCGGTCGCGGCATCGCGACGACGTGCTTCGCGAGAAGACCTGCGCCGATCACGACCATCAGCGTGAACCAAGCGGTGACCGTTGCACCGCCCAACCTGCGTCGAAGAATGGACAATGCGTTCATGAACTCGACTACGGAGGACGGTTCGAGCAGAGAGGACTGAATGATTCGGTGAAGAATTAATTTTTTCGCGACAGAGACTTGGCGCAGCGTCAACGCGTTGACGGTTTGCTACAGCTCAATGACCGCTGAAAACGGCTCGAAATCGCTCCGATGAAGACGGCACGACCAGTGCACCGCGTGAGCGCATGGATGGCCCGACCACGCGCGTTCTTCTCATCGATCCCGACCAAGCGCGACGCGAGATGGCAGCGAAGCGCTTGCGAGCACAGGGCTACGCGGTGGATGACACGGGTGACCCCGCGGTTGGTGCCGACCTCGCGCTTCGTTCTCCGCCCGCCGCGGTCGTCGCTGATCTTTGGATGCCGTCGATCTCGGGCGTTCAACTCTGTCGCCTCTTGTGTAGTGAGCCCGCGACTGCCGACGTACCCGTCATTTTGTGTGGCGATCGCGACGAGCCTCGAAATCGATTTTGGGCGGAGCGCGCCGGTGCAGCTGCGTACGTGATCAAAGGACGAACTGCCGAGCTGGTATCTGCGCTCGCCCGCGTCATCGATCTGCGTCCGAAAGAAGACGACTCGTTCTTCGTGCAATTGAGCGGCGGAAGCGGCGACATTCGCGATCGCTTGGCGCGTCACCTCGACGCGGCACTATTCGATTCGGTGCTCGCTGCGGAGCTCCGCTCACTGGGAAATGCCGGCAGCTTCGATCGACTCTTCGATCGACTCGCGCAGTTCATGTCGCAGGTGCTGCGTTATCGCTGGATCGCGCTTTCGATCGAGCGCCCGGAGCGCTTCGCCATTCATCGACACCCGTCATGCGACGCAGCAGAAAAAACTGCGCGAGCGGTCTTGCGGGTCGCGCCCTCGACGACCGCGCTGCACATCGAAGACGAAGACCCGATCGCCGACAGCGAAGGACCGGAGCCCGTGGTCGTCGACATTTATTTTGATCGCGCATCCATTGCGCGCTTCGCATGTGCGCCTGCACCTGGTCATGAACAAGAAGCGCAATTGCAGGCAAAAATAATCGAGCGCGAGCTTGGTGGTGCGATTCGAATCGCCACGCTCGTCGAGGAGTCGGAACGGTTGGCGACGACCGACGGTCTTACCGGACTGATGAACCGTCGCGCGTTTGGGGCGGCGATGTCGAACGAGGTCTCACGATCGACGCGGCATGGATATCCGCTCGCGGTGATGATGCTCGATGTCGATCACTTCAAACAAATCAACGACAAGCGCGGGCATGCGTCGGGTGATCGCGTGCTCGCGAAATTGGGCGCGCTTCTCGTCGAGCATCTGCGAAAAGGCGATATTGCCGCGCGTTGGGGCGGCGAAGAATTCGTCGTCGCACTCACCAGCACCGATCGCGAAAGTGCACCAATTGCCGCGGAACGCCTGCGAGTAGCTATCGAGGAGCTCATCGTTACCGATGGCGGCGGCGAGCGAATCTCCATTACTGCGTCACTCGGTGTCGCTGCATGGCGCGAGTCGGACACGGTAGAATCCGTGGTCGACAACGCCGATCGCGCGATGTACGCGTCGAAGGCGGCTGGCCGCAACCGTGTGACCGTCGCGGCCGAGCCTATCCTCCTATCGTCGACGCGACCGAAACAGAGAACGTCGATCGCGGTCTGACGAGTCGAGTCGATCTACGCAGGCTGATGATCTGTGGACTTCGCGTTTTCGGCGAGCTGCTTCGCACCGCTCTCGATGTTGCCGAGCGCCTGCTGCGCGAGAACCTCGGCTTCGTCGACCGCCCGATCGCGATACTCGCCGACCCACTGATCTTCGATACGCGTCGACGGAATTGCGAGGCCTGCAGCGACACCGAGCGCAAGCGCGATCGCTCCGAGCGGCAGAGGATTTTCGCGAAGGGTGCGTTCGACCGTGCCCTCCCACTGAACGGCAGTGTCTCGCGCATCGTGAGCCACGGACAATGCCGTCGATTTTGCACGGCCCGCAAATTCGCTCACCGAGCCGCTTGCATCGTGCGCGAGTGTCTCCACGCCGTCGGTGGCTTTGTCGAGCGCCTGCTTCGTCTGATCTTCCGCCGAGTGCAGCAACCGATTCGCGCGTTGTCCGACCTGCCGAGCCGCATCTTCGACCTGGCGACGACCGTTCGATACGAACGATCCGCTCGTGGTGGTGCGACGACCTCCCGAGCGTGAGCCGCGTGCGCGTGCGTTGATGAAGAGCCAGCCGATTCCGATTCCGACGAGTGCCGCCGGAATTGGATTTTCGCGAATAGCTGTCATGAGATTGTTCGAAGTTTCGGTGACTGTCTGCTGTGCGTCGTCAACCATGTGCTCCACCTTTCCGATTGTTGCTGCGCGAAATTCAGTTTTGGCGTCCGCGAGCTCTTTGAGAAGAAGCCCTTTGACGTCTTCGATTTCGGACCGAACGTCCGACTTAATGGCTTCTTTTGCCTGCTGGAATTGATCGAGCGCCTGATCTTTCAAAACGCCCGGGTTCAACTTTCCGTGCAACTGATCGATCGTGTCGCTCATGCTGGCGCGCGTTTTTTCGATGTCGGATTCGATCTTGGATGCGTCGTCGCTCGCCGTCGAGCTGGTCTCGTCGGTTTTGACGGGCGGCGTAGATTTGTTTTTCATCGCGTCTGTTCCTGAACCCATGACTTGGTCTCCTCGAGTGAACGTGCGGCGCGCTCGGGCACCGGCGTCACTTTCGAAAGTGTCGAGATTGATTTTTGGTAGAGCGCAGCCGCGATGACGGCGAGCAGCACTCCGATGATCGTCGCCGACGCCCAAGCCGCGATATAAGCGCTGAGGCCGATGACGAGCGCCGCAACCAGCGTGAGCAGGCTCGCGCTCGCTACGAGCAACGCGCCCGCAACGAGCACGACGTTATTTGCGGCGACGCGAACTTTATCTCCGAGCTCAGCGGTCGCGAGAGCAGCTTCTTGTTTGACGAGATGTGCGGTCTGCGTTGCGAGATCACCGACGAGATCCGAGACGGATTTCTCGCCGGCCTCCGACGGGCTCATCGGACGCTCGAGCTGGGGTCGTTCAATCCGGTGCTCGGACGCGGCACGTCGACACGCGAGCGCGCTGCGGTGCGCATCGGCTGCGGTTGACGAACGCCCGAAGATTCAGCGGTATTTCGTCGCGACGAGCTTTTCAGAAAACGCGCGCCCAACATACCGACCGCAAAAGCGCCGCCGATGAAGAGAAGCGGCTCACGTCGGGCGAAGTCTTCGACGCCGTCCACGATCTCGCCAAGCGAGGCGGATTCGAGAAACTTCGTGGCGCGCTCAATCTGATCCGCGGCTTGATCGACGATTGGTCCCGCAAAATTTTCACCGAGCTCGCTTCGCGTTCCACGAAGCGCCTTCGCGACGTTGCCGAGCTCGCCGACGGATTTTTTCTGTTGTTGTGAGATCTGACTTTCGACGAGCCCGACTGCTTGATCGGCGACGTGTGAAGCCGTTTCTTTTGCATGCTTTACGAGCTCGTTCGACGAGCTCACCGTGGCGGTTCCGCTCGTCGAGCCGTTTTTCTGTGTCGTATTCGAATCGGTCGTAGCCATCGTGTACCTCGAGGAAAATTGTTGTCGCTTCGTGATCGAAGCGTGCCCCGCACATAGCGAGTGACGTGCCACTTCGCGACCGTCGTTTCTCCCGTGCGATCACCGATCGCCCGAAAAAATCAGCTCGCGGCGGCGCCTCACGTGTGACGTTTGCGCGCGCGCTCCAATCCGAGCCCGCGCGAGCGACGGCGGGCATGAGCACCGCGTTTAGCAATCGACGTGTCTTCAACTGCTGCAGAAATTACGGGTCTCGCGGACGAACGCCCTTACGTCGCTGCCTCAGTCGTGACGATTCGGCTTGGGCGCAAATCGCGGACGGGCCGTTTTTTTTCGACCAATATCGACGACGACTTGCGGCATTCGAGCTACGCCGCATATACGGATGGCTCGCTCAAGCGCGTGTTTCAAGGGACGCCAACGGCACTCGAGGAGTTCGTCCACGATTCGTTTCGAGGGCTCGTCCTCAATCCGCGATTCACGTGCGTCGCAGCCAAGCCGGCGATTCGTTCGAGCAACCTGCTTCGGAAATCTCGCGCAACATCTTGCGCAGTTTGGAATCGAGCCGCATCAGATCCCGACGACCTTCAACATTTTCATGAATGTCGAAGTGGCACCGAACCGTGAGCTCACGATCGGCCCACCCAAATCACGCGCCGGCGGTTTCATCGAGCTTCGCGCCGAGATGGATCTCGTCGTCGGAGTCACGGCATGCTCCGCCGAGAAATCCAACAACCACTCGTTCAAGCCGATCGACATCGAGATTCGTTCCGCCGACGAGCTGTAGCGTTGCGTGCGGCCGGCGTGCGGCGCATTCCTACGCGTGTGCGGTCGTGCCACAGTAGCTTTCTCGAGCGATCGTAAAAGCAGCCTATTTCTCGATGGATTGAACGGCATCAGCTTTGCGAAGTGATCGACGAGGTCGAACATGGCGAGCGTGAAGCCTACTGCAACGAACCAGCGGAGCGTCGTCGCGCTCGTGAAGAAGACCTTTAACCAATGGATCGACGATAGCTGCGATCGTTTGAGCGCAGCCCTCGCGTTCTACACGGTGTGGTCGGTGGGCCCGCTCTTTCTCGTCGTCATCTCGATCGCCGGGCTCGTGTTCGGTCGGCAAGCTGCGCAAGATCAGGTGCTCGCAGTTTTGAAAAATATGGTGGGCGAGCAGGGCGCGGCCAGCATCAACGACACCATCCTGAACGCGCACGCGTCGGGCCACTCGCTCATCGCCAACATCATCGGGATCGTCTTGTTGCTCGTTTCAGCGTCCGGCGTTTTCGCGGAGCTCAAGTCCTCTCTCAACGTGATTTGGAGGGTGACGCCAAAGCCGGGATCGCTCTGGAATACGTTGAGACAGCGTTTTTGGTCGATGACCGTGGTGATGGGAACGGGCTTTCTGTTGCTCGTCAGCTTGCTGGTGGACGCAGCGCTTTCGGCGGTGGGCCATCAACTTCAAACGAGCGTGACGGGTCTCGAGGTGCTCGGGCATGCGCTTCACTTCGTGATCTCGCTCGCCGTTACGACCGTGTTGTTCAGCTTGATGTTCAAGGTCATACCGGACGCTAAGATCGATTGGCGCGACACGCTTCTCGGCGGCCTCGTCACCGCGGTGCTGTTCACGATCGGGCAGCTGCTGATCGGCTTGTACTTAGGTCACACGAGCATCGGTACGGCTTATGGCGCGGCGAGCTCGCTCATGATCGTAGTCGTCTGGATCTATTTTTCGGCGTGCATTCTCTTCTTGGGTGCAGAGTTTACGCAAGTGCACGCTGAGATGTACGGCTCGAAGATCGAGCCGTCGAAAGACGCGATCGCAGTCCCTGAAGGCATGACGCCGGCGGCTGCGACCGAAAAGAAAAAAGAAGAACCAAAGAAATCCGGCGCCCGATCCGACGCCGTGGAAGGGTTTTCATGAAGACGATTGGGTATGCTCTTGAAGGTGCTCAGATCGGTCGGCTTCCTGCTGTCTCACTTCGC